>CAZDXM010000001.1:0-2312 GCA_964509535.1 uncultured Thermodesulfovibrio sp.
GTTTGATACTTACCATAATCTTTTTTATTTTGCTAATATCCTTCGTTTGGGGTGCGTTTTCTCAATTTTATCTACAAACTATGTATTGGCAGACTATACGATGGTCTATGTCTTTCTCTCAAAGATTAGACATACTTTGCAGTTTTTTATCTAAATCAGCCATAATGCTAATATTTGCATTAGTAGGAGCAGTTTTTATTTTTTTAAAAATCAGGCGGCTTGAATATTTTTTATCTCCTATTCTTTGGATAAGTGGTTTAATTATTATTCCATTCTCTCTTAACTTCTTTGCGGATCATTATATATACCATCTTGTGCCTTTACTAACCATTAGTTGTGTAATAGGTTTACAAACTGCAATCAATTTGTTGCATATTCATTTCAAGGTTGTAGGCAGAAAGCAATTACTTACAATTAGCTTTTTGCTCTTATTTGTAACCTGTTTTATGATTCAGGTTGGAGTTAGCATTTTAGTCTATGAACCACCAGAAATAGAGATAAACTCTACTATAGGCAACTATATCTCTCAAATCACAACACCTGAGGATAAGATATGGACAAGTGAAGGCGCAATTGGCTTTTTTGCCAAACGACAAATCGCTATAGCAAACTCTACTGATTGGCCAGTTGCCTGCGCTTACGCCGACATTTTTAGTTATAATTTTACAGCATTTATGGGGGCAAATATGAAAGATTACAAAAATGGAATTCTAACACCTCAACAATTCACGCAATCTTGGGATACGAGTGTGAAAGTCATAGTGCTCATTGAGGGTATTGATTGGGTTCCTTATCCTGACAATCTTTTGTTGTCTGGTGTCGGTAACTATCCATCAATAGTTCCATATTTGGAACAGAACTATTTATTAAATAGAACAATTTTATCACCAAATGGTATGCTTCTCTATAAAATATGGGTACGTAAATAATTAAGGCATATTCTGGAAAATCTTTTTGCTCTTTCATTCTGAGTTCCTCCCAACTTTTCAGGCACCAAATGCCACAAATTATGCGAAAGTTTGCAATTCCACTTTTATCCTTGCAACGCTGTAGTGTTTGAAACGATTTATGAATTACACTCTGTATATTAGACTTCTTTACCCTAATTTTCATGCGATATCAGACAAACTGCACCTTAGCGTGCATTTATTGATGAACGTCTCCTCCTTGAAAGGAGAACTTAGTTTTGAGCTGTTAATAAGCCTTCTTTACCCGTTTATAACCCAACATCACCT
Organism: uncultured Thermodesulfovibrio sp.; assembly: GCA_964509535.1. Lineage (GTDB taxonomy): Bacteria > Nitrospirota > Thermodesulfovibrionia > Thermodesulfovibrionales > Thermodesulfovibrionaceae > Thermodesulfovibrio. The sequence goes on from CAZDXM010000001.1 coordinate 1,236, forward strand.
TCTACAAGCAGATTATCTGATAAATATGCGTAACTGCATTTAAACGCATAGTTGTACCTCTACCTTCAACGTGATATTGCTGGTGAACTAAACATATTTACGTTTACAGTTAGATGAATCATTTTCGTGTCTTTTCTTCTTTAAATTATAAAATATTTTTTAATGCTTAAACTGCCTTTTTCGTGGTAACTTCACTTACCTTTGATTTTAACTTTCAGATACCTTAAAACGCATGTTTGGAAATAGCTCAAACAGGTGAGAAAAACGGTCCGATGAAAACAGAGGCAATGTGTATATAAATAGGATCAGGAACTGGCTATTAACGGCAACTAGCCTGTGACTCTGTCCCTCTCTTTCCTCTCATAAGTCGTTTTTGTTCAAAATTATGGGTGCCGCTCTTTTCTTTTCAAGTTTAACTCTTCAAACTCAGTTTTCAACTCAGAAAGACTTCTAAACCTTGCAGGTCGTTTAAATATTGTCCAAAGTTCAGCATATAAACTGTTTAAAGATAAAACATTAAGCCTATAGGCTCAATAAACCCTGCTTTTGCAACAGGAAATCAACACCGCTGTCTATTGTACATACCTCTATACGCCTTTTAGTTCTGTGATTCACCATTGCTTTGAGGAAAACCATGTAATTGTTCTTCTAAGCCCATCTTCAAACCTGACTTGCGGTTTCCACCCCACAAGTGCTTCTAATTTACTTGTGTCTGGGCAGCGTCTTTTTGGGTCATCTTTGGGCAGCGGGTGGAAAGTTACTGGAGATTTGCTTTTGGTTGCTTCTTTAATTTTCTTTGCGAGTTCAAGTATGGTTATTTCTTGCGGGTTGCCTACGTTTACAACTTCTCCTTTTGCTTTTTCACTAACTGTCAGCAGCGTTAACGCTGTGGTGGTGTCGGTTGCATAGCAGAATGATCGGGTTTGTTTTCCGTCGCCATAAACTGTTATTGGCTGGTTAGTTAAAGCCTGCGTTATGAAGCGTGACATTGCTCTGCCATATAGGCCGTCTTCTCTTAAGCGTGGGCCATATGAATTAAAAATCCGCGGGATTTTTACATCCAACCCGTACTGCCTA
>CAZDXM010000002.1:0-22568 GCA_964509535.1 uncultured Thermodesulfovibrio sp.
AGCTTTCTCAAAAAGCTGATTAAGTCTTGGAGTAATATAAATCTGTTCAAGTGGCTGGGCACCATAAACTTTTGGAATTTTTTCAATGGCTTTCTTTAAATCTGCCTTTATTTTGTTTAAATCTGCTCCGCATTCCTTTAAAATTCTGGCAACAAGACCTTCACTGTTTTCAATAAGAGCATAAATTAAATGCTCCACATCTATCTGTTGATTACCATATTGAGAGGCAATTCTCTGAGCCTCTCTTATGGCTTCCTGTGTTTTATATGTTAATTTATCAGATCTCATAACTTTCCTCCTTAAATTTCTTCAAAAAATTTTTTTAATCTTTTTTCAATTGTTTCTTTTATATCTTCATCAATATAACGAAGCAATTCCTGTATGAATTGTTCCATTATCTGCATTCGTTCCTTCATTCTGAGAATAATATCCACTCCTGCTCTGTTAACCCCGAACTCCTTTGTAAGTCTTATCACAAAATTTAGTCTGTCAAGGTCTTCATCTGTATAAACTCTCTGTTTGTTGATTCTTTTTGGTTTTATAAATCCTTCCCTTTCATAGAGTCTCAATGTTTGAGGATGAACATTAAGCAATTTACATACCATACTTATCATATATAATCTCTTATCCTGTCTCATTGCTACCTCCTCAACATGAATCCTCTTGGATCTTCTTTATACAGACGTTCCAACCTTTTAATTTCGTCCTTTTCAGAATCTGTTAATCCCTTAGGAACTAATATCTTTATCACCGCATAAAAATCTCCTTTCTTACCTCCCTTTGGAGACGGGAAGCCTTTACCGGATATTCTAAATTTCTGCCCACCCTGTGTGCCCTCAGGTATTTTCATTGTAACTGTGTCTCCATCTGGCAAAGGAATTTCAACCTTAGCTCCTAATGCTGCTTCAACAAAGGTTACAGGAAGATCAATGTATATATCATCGCCTTTTCTTGTAAAGAATGGATGTGAGGTAATATTAACTTCAAGAATTAAATCACCATAGGGCGCCCCACCTCTACCAGCATTTCCATATCCCTTAACCTTTACTGTTGAACCACTGTCAACTCCAGCAGGAATTTTTGCTTTTACTGTTTCTGAAGTCAAAATCCTGCCCATTCCTCCACATTTTTTACACTGAGATGCTGATATCCTGCCTGTGCCTCCGCATTGAGAACAGGTCTGACTCACTCTTAAAAATCCTCTTGAGGCATAGACTCTTCCAGTTCCTCCACATTTTTTACATATATCAAGCCTGTCAGCACCGCTTCCATTACAGGAAGAACATTCAATATATCTTTGATATGTAATAGGTTTTATTGTTCCGTTATAGGCTTCCTCAAAACTTAAAGTAACTGGAATAATTATATCTTCACCTCTTGCATAAGTTGTCCCAGTAGCTGTGAAAGTATCACCAAAGATATCTCCGAAAATATCTCCAAGGTCAAAACCTTTTGTAAAATCAAAACCCCCAAAATCAAAGCCTTTGAAATCAAAACTTCCACCTCTATCATATTCAGCTCTTTTCTGCGGATCACTCAATACCGCATATGCCTCATTTATCTCCTTAAATTTTTCTTCTGCCTCCTTATTTCCTGGATTTAAATCAGGATGATATTTCCTTGCAAGCTTGCGATAAGCCTTCTTTATTTCCTCCTGAGAGGCATCCTTGCTCACTCCGAGAATTTTATAGTAATCCTTTCGTTGCATAATTCATATTAACATTTTGAGTTGATTTATATCAATATTTTTTAAAAATTTTCTAAAATTAGCTGGATTGAGTGAGCTTGATAATTTCCAAGTGGAAGGTTGAAATAAAAATATTTTTCTTGGTATTATTATAAAAGCCGAAGTGGTGGAACTGGTAGACACGCACGTTTGAGGGGCGTGTGGGGAAACCCGTGCGGGTTCGAGTCCCGCCTTCGGCATTTTTTAAAGGGGTGAGGTTGCTCACCCCTTTCAATTATTTTCTTCCTGAAACTAATTCATCAACAACTGAAGGGTCTGCCAGTGTTGAGGTATCTCCAAGGTCTTCAATTGAACCAGAAGCAATTTTCCTTAAAATTCTTCTCATAATTTTACCACTTCTTGTTTTTGGCAGTCCTGCTGAAAACTGAATTTTATCAGGAGTAGCAATCGGTCCTATCATCATCCTTATGTGAGAAATAAGTAACTTTTCAAGATCCTTTGATGGCTCATATCCATCCTTTAGAACAACATATACATAAATTCCTTCACCTTTTATATCATGAGGAAAACCTACTACTGCTGCTTCAGCAACTGCTGGATGCGCAACAAGTGCTGATTCAATTTCTGCTGTTCCAAGTCTATGTCCTGAAACATTTATAACATCATCAATTCTTCCCATCAACCAGTAATCTCCCTCTTCATCAACCCTTGCACCATCACCAGTAAAATATTTGCCCGGGAAACGGGAAAAATAAATTTCTTTAATTCTTTTATTTTCAGGATCACCCCATGTGCCTCTCAGAATTCCAGGCCATGGTTTTTCAATTACAAGATAACCTCCCTCATTAATTTCTGCAGGAGAACCATCTTCTTTAAGCACTTTTGGAACAACTCCGAAAAATGGACGTGTTGCAGAGCCTGGTTTCAGAGTCATTGCACCTGGTAAAGGAGTAATTAATATTCCTCCTGTTTCAGTCTGCCACCATGTATCAACAATAGGGCACAGTTCCCTCCCAACATGTTTGTAATACCATATCCATGCCTCAGGATTGATTGGTTCTCCAACTGTTCCAAGAATTCTTAAACTTGAAAGATCATATTTATATGGCCACTTCTCACCTTCTCTCATTAATGCCCTGATTGCTGTAGGTGCTGTATAAAATATGTTTACTCTATGTTTTTCAACAATTTCCCAGAATCTTCCGGGATTTGGATAAGTCGGAATACCTTCAAACATAAGAGATGTGGCTCCAGCACTAAGAGGACCGTAAACTATATAGCTATGTCCCGTAACCCAACCGATATCTGCTGTGCAGAAAAAGGTTTCTTCAGGTTTATAGTCAAAAATCCATTTAAAGGTAATATTTGTATAAACCATATAGCCACCTGTTGTATGTAAAACTCCCTTAGGTTTACCTGTAGAACCTGATGTATAAAGTATAAAAAGCGGATCCTCTGCATCCATTATTTCCGGCTCACAGTAATTGCCTATTTCAGAGTCATGCATCAGATCATGCCACCAGAAATCTCTTTCAGGATCCATGTCAACATAGTTCGGAGTTCTTTTAACAACAATAACTTTCTCCACAGAAGGAGTTCCTTCTAAAGCCTGATCAGCATTTACCTTAAGAGGAACAAGTCTTCCACCTCTTGCTCCCTGATTTGCTGTAATTAAAAGTTTCGCTCCGCAATCATTTATTCTTTCTCTTAGAGATTGGGCTGAGAAACCTGCAAAAACTACACTGTGAATTACTCCTATCCTTGCACAGGCAAGCATTGCAATTGGAAGCTCAGGTATCATAGGAAGATATATTGAAACTCTATCTCCTTTTTTAAGACCAAGTTTTTTAAGAACATTTGCAAATCTGTTAACTTCTCTGTAAAGTTGCCAGTATGTATAAGTTTTAACCTCGCCATCATCTGCTTCCCAGATAATTGCTGCTTTATTTCTTATTGTATCCAGATGACGGTCAAGGCAGTTGTAGCTTGCATTAAGCTTTCCACCTATAAACCATTTTATATATGGTTTTTCAAAACTGTAGTCTAAAACCCTGTCCCATTTTCTGTACCATGTAATATTCTGCTCTGCAATCTCTGCCCAGAAACCTTCAGGGTCTTCAATTGAACGTTTGTACATGGCTTCATACTCAGCCATGCTTTTAATATAAGCCCTGTTTGAAACCTCCTTAGGTGGTGGAAAATGTCTTTTTTCCTTAAGAAGAACATCAATCCCTTTTGTCATATTTTTGCCTCCAGTTTTTATAATTTTAACATTTATTCAGAGCCAATTCCAATATATGATTTTATTTTTTCAGATTCGTATTTTTCTTCAGAGTCTTTTTCATGGGTTAACAATGATATAAAAATGCCTGAAGCAAATGATGCAAAAAAAGAAATTATAGCAGGATTTTTCAAAGGGAAGATGGGTTGAGAATTTTTAAGTATATCAACCCATACGGTTGGACCTAAGATTATCAATACAACGCTGAGAATAAGACCTGTATAAATGCTTCCTATAGCTCCATGTGTTGTGAATTTTTTCCAGAAAATTGACATAAATAGTGCTGGGAAATTTGCAGATGCTGCAATTGAAAAGGTAAGACCCACCATGAAAGCCACATTCTGGTTTTTAAAAAGGATTCCGAGAATTATGGCAAGCAGACCAAGACAGAGTGTTGCAATCTTTGCAGCTCTTACCTCCTGTTTTTCATCTGCCCTGTCACGTTTTATGACTCCAGCATAAATATCATGAGATACTGCTGATGCACCTGCCAGAGTTAACCCCACCACAACTGCAAGAATTGTAGCAAAAGCAACAGCAGATAAAAAACCAAAAAATACCTCTCCTCCAACTGCTTCAGCCAGAAGAGGAGCTGCCATATTTCCACCCTCATCAATTTTTTTTATAATTTCCTGCCCCACAAGTGCTGCTGCACCAAAACCAATTATAAATGTAAGAATATAAAAATACCCAATAAATCCTGTCGCATAAAAAACAGATTTTCTTGCTTCCCTGGCATCAGGCACAGTGTAAAATCTCATAAGAATATGTGGTAGTCCTGCTGTTCCAAACATTAGCGCAATTCCAAGTGATATGGCATCTACAGGACTTTCAATGAGACTTCCAGGATGAACAAATTCCTCTCCATATTTTTGTGTTACATTAGAAAAAAGTTCTCCATAATTAAATCCAAACTGATAAAGAGTGAGAAAAACAAGCAGAGTTGCTCCTCCTAAGAGCATGCATGCCTTGATAATTTGAACCCATGTTGTTGCAAGCATGCCACCAAAAGTAACATAAAGGATCATGAGAGCGCCAACAATTACAATTGCAGATTCATATGAAATGCCAAACAGAAGTTTTATTAAATAGCCTGCTCCAACCATCTGTGCAATAAGATAAAACAAAACAGTAGTTAATGCTCCAATTGCTGCTGCGGTTCTTATAGGTTTCTGTTTCAGTCTTTGAGCAACAGCATCTGCAAATGTGTATTTCCCAACATTTCTTAAAGGTTCAGCAATCAGAAACATTATTATGGGCCAGCCAACAATCCATCCAACAGCATAAATTAAACCATCAAATCCTTTAAGAGAAACCAATCCTGCTATTCCAAGAAAGGAAGCTGCAGACATATAGTCTCCAGAAAGTGCCAATCCATTCTGAAAAGCTGTTATGCTTCTTCTTGCAGTATAAAACTCGATTGCTGTTTTTGCTCTTTCTGTTACTCTGTAAGTTATGTAAAGTGTAATGCCAACAAATAATAAAAAAAAGAACATTTGAGTCATATCTCACCTTCTTCTAACTTTTTCTTAATGGCTGTCATTCTTTCATCATAGATTCTGTTAACCCATATTACATAAATCCCGGTAAGAATCCATGACAGTAATATAACTCCTATTCCAATAACTATACCTAAATTAATATTTCCCAAAATTTTTTTTGTTATGAATTCCTTTTCATAAGCTATCAACCATATAAATCCAAAATAGATTAAAAGTTCAATGCTGGCAAGTGTTAAAGAAATAGTTTTTTTCGCTTTGACAAGAGCTTTAATTTCTGCTGAATTTATAATTTTTTCTTTCATTAAATGATCAAAAGCTTATATTTTTCAATTAATAAATCTTGCAATTTTGATATAAGATGAAAACTCTCTTTAAGCATCTTTTTTTCAAGATTACTCAGATTCTCAGGATTTATAAAATTATGAGGCATCAATCCTTCCATCACCTGAGAGTACTGATGTCTTATTCTTAAAAGCATCAGAAACTCAAAAGCATAAATAAGTTCTTCAGCTAAATCTTTAACAACCCCGTGTTTATTTTTAAGCGAGTCAATTCTTTCAAGTGTAGATGTTTCTCTCACAGCTTTTTCAAGACTGAACAGTCTTACAATATCCACAATAGGAGCAATCCCTTTTATTTTAATATTAAGTTTATCCTTATGTTCACCACTTTTTTCAACCACAAAAGTTTTAAAGAAACCAAGAGGAGGTCTGTTTTTAACAGCCAAATTTGCAAGATAACCTAAGAAAATCTTCTGGTCTTTTACAATGTTTAAAAGATAATCTCTGAGAGATTCTTCAAGTGAAAAATCTCCATAAACTCCTCTAAAATCAAAAAATATATTTGAAAACATTATGGAATCACCTTTTGGAGTATAAATCCACTCAGAAAAATACTTCTTCCACACCTTAAGAGGCTGACACCATCTTGGATTACTTGCCATTATATTGCCAGGACATGGTGGAAACCCACATTTAACAAGATTCTCTTTTATATAATTTGTAAAATCCAGAAAATATTTTCTTACAGATTCATGCTGTCCCTGAGGGGGGTCTGAATAAATCAATGCATTATCCTGATCAGTTCTAAATGTCTGTTCCTTTCTTCCTTCTGCACCCAGAACAATCCAGCAATAGGGAACAGGTGGCGGACCGAGTTCTCTTTCTGCAAGATGAATAATTTTCCTGATGATTTTATCATTTATCTCTGTTATAATTTTTGTAATATTACTTGCTTTTGCTCCCTGCTGAAGCAGATGTCCAACAATATTGTTTAGCTGTTTAGAAGCATGAATAAGCCCTTCAGTGGATTGCTGTATTTCTATTTCTCTGACAACTGTAAGGGGGGAGATGCCCTGAAGTAGCATAATATCATGATTTGTGATTATTCCTCTTATCTGACCATCCTTTATCACAAGAAGATGATGGATATTGTATTTCAGCATTCTGAATACTGCCTCAAAACAGTAATCTCTTGCATCAACTTTTATTATAGGAGAAGTCATAATGTTTTTAACAGAGTCTGTAACACTTCTTCCGAGAGCAACAACTTTTCTTCTCAAGTCTTTGTCTGTTATTATTCCAATTGGAATATTCTGAGAATTCATCACTATAAGAGAACTTATATTATTTTTACACATTACATTTGCTGCTTCCTGTATGGAAGTGGTCTCAGGAACAGATATTACATTTTTTGAGGCTATTTCTTCAATCGTTGTTGTAAAAAGAATTTTATCCACAGGAGTTGTTAATATTTTTTTGGATGTCTCTTCTTTATATGCTTTGTCAAGATATATATTCAGATAAGATTTCAAAAAAAAGTCTCTTGCCTCAGGATATTGATTAATGAGGCTTCTTATCGTATCTTTTGGAATTAGATAACAGATAGTATCATCAATGGCAACAACATTGGCACGAGATTTATCTCCACTTATAAGAGAGAGAAACCCAAAGGTCTCACCTTCACTTCTGTAATCTATAATTATATCTTCACCGTCTGCTTTTCTATAAACCTTAACACCGCCCTTTTTAATAATATAGAGAAATTCAGAAGGGAACCCGTTCTGAAAAAGTATATGGGTTCCCTTTGAGTAATGTTCTAAAGAAGTTTTCTCAGCGATAGAATTTAAAACTTCATCGCTAAGAAACTCAAAAGGTGGAATTCCTCTTAGAAACTCCACAGTATTTTCTATAATCTTTTCCATATCAATAATCAATTTTTTTAATAAGAAGGAGGGAACCCCCTCCTTCTTATTAAACCACTTTCAATGCATCTTTCACAGAAATTACGCCTATCACTCTGAGATCTTTTACAACAGGAAGATGCCTGATGTTGTTATTAATAAATTTCTCTAACGCTTCCTTTAATGAAGACTCAGGTGTAACAGAAATGACATCCTTAATCATAAATTCTTTAACAGGTTTTTCTAAATTAGCTTCATCACAACAAAGGTCACCCATCAAATCTTTTTCAGAAATAACACCCACAATCTTTCCTGTTTCTTTACTTATAACAGGTAAAAAACCTACATTTGTTTGAACCAGAATTTTAGCCACATCTCTCAGTTTTGTAGAATCCTCTACAGTTATAGGCTTGCTCATAAATTCATCAACTTTAATTCGCTCAGTAAAAGGTTTTTTCATGCTTGCATTTATTATAGCAACCTCATTAAATACATATCTTGGCTCTATCACTCCCGTAATCTTCGCATCCTCATCAACTACAGCGATTCCTTTCAAACCTTGCTGATTGATAATTACTACAGCATCTATAATTCTTGCTTTATGCTCAACTGCTTCTATAGGTAGTGTCACTTTTTGAAGTGGTGTATTTAAAGTATGCCCTCCAACTAAAGCTCCTAACAGTTGTCTTTCTTCCACTATACCCAGGTATTTATGATTTTCACTCACTATTCCAACTCTTTGACCTTCAATTTTCATTTTTTTCATAGCCTCACCAATTGTAGTACTGGCTGGAAGAATTAATGCAGGTTTAGCAAATTTCTCAGCTGAAAGCTCTTCCCAAAGTGTTTTTCCTTTAGTTTCCCATCCTTTAATAAGATAAAGAAGTCCCATTATCATAGGTAAACATGTTGACCACAAAATGATTGAAAGGTATTGATTACCTGTTAATTTAAAAAATGCAGTTATCATAAAAGGAGTTAAACCACCAAACACGCCGTATCCCATGTTGTAGGTAAATCCAACAGCTGTTGTTCTTATTCTTGAAGGAAACAGCTCAAGTAACATAGCAGACATGGCTCCACTATAACCTATACCATTCATGAAAGTTAAAACAGCAGTCAAAAGAAACAGAGCTGTATAATCTGGAGGATTAAAATAACCTTTCATTACATAGAAAATTAGAGGAAAGATAAGAGCATTGGCATATATACCAAAAATTAGCACTGGTTTTCTTCCAATCTTATCTGAGAGCCAACCAAAGAACAGATATGTCCAGAGAACAACATATGTAGCATATGCGAGGATTTTACCAGCATCCCCCGCGGGCAATCCATTATCCTGCATAAAGTATGAGACATAAAGCTGATTAGTGTACCATATAGGACCATGAGCTCCAATTACACCGATCCAAGCAAGTAAGAACAGCCAGAGGTAGTGCTTATTTGTAAAGAGTTCTTTAATCGGAGCACTTGTAACTCTTCTAATCTGTTTTAGAGTTGTAAAAATAGGAGTTTCTTTATAGAAGATATGAATAATCAATGCAACAACAAATACTATCAATCCTGCAACAACAAAACACCATCTCCAACCATAAGATTTAAAAAGCTCAATTCCGAAATAACCTTGAAATAGAGAGGCTAAATTACCTGCTATAGCCATACCAAAAGCTGGTGTAGTAAAAAGAAAGCCTGTTACAAGTCCTCTTACTCTATCTGGAGTAAACTCTCCAAGATAGGTTATGGCAGCACCGTAACCTCCACCAAGTGCGAGTCCCTGAATTATTCTTAGTAAAAATATTCCTATAGAAGCGAGCACACCTATGCTAGCATAACCTGGTAGTACAGCAATTCCTAAGGTTCCCAACATCATCATAGTAATAGCTGTAAGAAAAGCAATTTTTCTTCCATACTGATCGCCTATCTTGCCAAACATAAGTGCTCCAAGAGGCCTGAATAAAAAGCCTATTGCTAAAGCAGCAAAAGCAGCGAGCAAACTTGCTATAGGATCATGACTCGGGAAATAAATGGATGCCAGAACTTTCGCAAGTATAGCATAGGTGTAAAAATCAAGCCATTCTAAAAGAGCACCACTCCATGAGACTGTTGCCACAGGAAGAACCTGTCTAAATGATGTTGTTTTTTCTTTCATTTTTTTTCCTCCTTATTTTGTCATAATTGCCCTGATTTATAATTTTTAAAATTATTCCTTTCCTCTAACTATTTCCCTAATTTCTTCAACTACAGCCGGGTTCAGAAGTGTTGAAATATCTCCATAATCTTCTCTTCTGTTTGATATACAGGCAAGAATCCTGCGCATTATTTTACCAGAACGGGTTTTTGGCATATCAGGAACTATATATACATGAGCAGGAGTTGCAATAGGACCTATTATGCTTCTAACTGCTTTTTTAACTTTATCTTCTATTTCCTTTGAAGGCGTAAAATCGGGTTTAAGTGATACATATAAATCAGGAACATGACCTTTCAGTTCATCAGCGCGTGGAACAACCGCTGCCTCTGCCACTTCCTCAACTGTAAGGGCAGCTGATTCAATCTCCTTTGTGCCTAATCTGTGCCCTGCAACATTTATAATATCATCAATTCTACCAAGAATTCTGAAATATCCATTTTTATCACATGTTGCAGCATCACCTGCCACATATGGCCAGTCACGCCAGTCTTTACTTTCTTTGTTTTTACAATATTTTTCATAATAACCCTTAACCATTCTTTCAGGGTTACCCCATATTGTAAGCATTCTGCCTGGCCAGGGATTTCTTATGCATATATATCCAGCCTTGCCAGAACCTGGAGGTATTTCATTTCCTTCTTCATCATAAATTACCGGATAAATACCAAGTGCACCTGGTCCAGCACTTCCTGGCTTCATCTTTTCAACTGCTCCCAAATGAGCACAAAGCCATCCACCATTTTCTGTCTGCCACCATGTATCAAGTACAACAGCCTGTTTTTTCCCAACTGTTGTGTAATACCAGCGCCAGACCTCAGGCTCTATAGGCTCTCCAACTGTTACCATAAGCTTAAATTTGTAATTGTATTTTGAAGGATCTGTACCAGCTCTTTTTAACATACGGATTGCTGTTGGTGCTGTATGGAATATTGTTACACCATATCTTTCAGCAATCCTCCAGGGTCTGTCTGCATCAGGATATAAAGGAACACCTTCATACATTAATGATGTAGCCCCAATTGCCAGTGGACCATAAACAATGTAGCTATGTCCTGTTATCCATCCAATATCTGCCATACACCAGTGAACATCTTCAGGATGAATATCATGTATATATTTGCAAGTGCCTGCAACATAAGAGAGGTATCCTCCTGTGGAATGAACGCATCCTTTAGGTTTTCCTGTTGAGCCTGAAGTATACATTATAAAAAGTGGTGCCTCTGCAGGCATTGGAACATAAGGAATCCTCTTACCTCTATGTTTTTTCAGTAACTCCTCTATTAGGAAATCTCTACCTTCAATAAGCTTTGAATTAGATTTATATTCTCCCCTGTGTCTCTGCCATATAAGAACTTTTTCAACTTTATGTCCAGCTTTAGCTGCGGCCTCAACAGCAATATCAGCATTTACTTTGTGGTCAATCCATTTACCACCTCTATAATATCCATCAATAGTTATAAGTATTTTACTTCCTGCGTCAACAATTCTTTCAGCACATGCCTGCCCGCTGAATCCACCAAAAACTTCTGAATGAATTATTCCAAGACGTGCACACGCAAGCATACTGATTGGAAGTTCTGGTACCATCGGCAAATGAAACGTAACTGTATCTCCAGCTTTTAAACCAATTTCCTGAAGTAAGGATGCAAGCTCATTTGTTCTTATGTATAAATCCTGATAAGTTAACACTCTCTTTGGCTCTTCTTCTGGTTCAGGAATCCATATTATTGCAGCCTTGTTTTTGTATTTTTCAAGATGCCGGTCCACACAGTTATAACAGGCATTAATTTTCCCTCCCACAAACCACTTCCAGAAAGGGGGATTAGATGTGTCAAGGGTGGTATGCCAGTATCTATCCCAGTGTAAAAGATTAGCATAAATGTGGAAACACTCCGGAAAGTTTTCTTCTTTAAAATTCTCCCTGAATGAAGGATCACGGACATAAGCCTGCCTTACAAAATCCTCCGGTGGATCAATATATTCTTCTTCTGCCCAGTGAACTGCAACTTCTGCCTCAGAAACCTTTACTTCTTTTGGTACTTCTGTTAATTCTTTTTTGTGTTTCATATAAATCTCCTCCTCTGCTAAATTTTTGATAAAAAGAGAAAGCAAAATGTATGCCAAAGAATACTTCCTTAATTAAGGAAGTATTATGAAATAATATGTTACGAAAAGTAACATGTATTGAGTAGAAAAGTTACGAAGATCTTGAAATGCCCCATTTTTTCCTTTTTTCCCATAGAGCCTTTCTTGTTATTCCGAGTATCTCTGCAAGTTCCTGTTCTGTGTAAACGGACTGATATTTTAATATAAACTCCTTTGTATAATCTTCAATTGATAGCATTGGAATTTCTTTTCTTTTTTCAGATATCTTTTCCATATTTCTTATATTTTCTGGAAGGTTTTCAGCTTTTATTGCATCTGATTCTGCAAAAACAACTGCCTGCTCTATTACATTCTGCAGTTCTCTTACATTGCCAGGCCATGTATATCTAAGAAGAAGATTTAATGCAGATGGATCAATTTTTTTAATGCTTTTTCCCATCTTTACGGCAAATTTACGCATAAAATGGTATGCAAGTATTTCAATGTCTCTGCCCCTTTCTCTCAATGGAGGAATGCTCAGGGTAATAACATTCAATCTGAAAAATAAATCTTCCCTGAATTTACCTTCCTTCACCTCTTCAGTTAAGTCTTTATTGGTGGCTGAAATAAATCTCAGGTCAACCTTTTTGCTCATAACACTTCCAAGTGGACGAATTTCCTTATCTTCTATTACCCTTAAAAGTTTTGCCTGAAGACTGAGGGGTAAGTCTCCAATCTCATCAAGAAATACTGTGCCTCCATCAGCTATTTCAAGAAGTCCTTTTTTGTCAGATGTCGCACCTGTAAAAGCTCCTTTTACAAAACCAAAAAGCTCTGATTCAAGAAGATTTTCTGGTAGGCTCGCACAATTGATTGCTACAAAGGGTTTTTTCTTTCTGTAACTTGCTTCATGAACTGCTTTTGCAAAAAGTTCTTTTCCTGTGCCTGTTTCACCTAAAAGTAAAACATTTATTGGAGTATTTGCTATTTTTTTAATTTTTTCAAGCAAAAGCTTGATTTCTACTGCCTCACCTATTATTGAAAAAAGCTCCTCTGAGCTTTTAATCTGGTAAGGCTTTGCAAGTATGTCTTCTTTTTTAGCAGACTCTTTTAAAATTTCTCTTAAAGAAGCCATTATCTCATCATAAATAAATGGCTTTATTAAATAATCATCAGCCTTTATTTTTAAAGCTTTTAAAGCGGAACTCATAGATGGATATGATGTTGTTAAAATAATTTTTACTGAGGGGTTTAAGGTTCTGATCTTGCTTACAAACTCCAGTCCGTCACCATCGGGAAGTTCAATTTCTACAATCACAAAATCATGAATATAGTATGTATAAGTATTAAGTGCTTCCTGAAAGGTTGCTGCACAATCTACTGTAAAACCTTCTTTTTTTAAATAACTGCTTAAACTTTCCCTTAAGTTACTGTCTCCATCAACTATAAGAATTCTCTCACTCATCAGGTACTGTCAAGATTTAACAATACTTTTACACTATCCTCTTCATCACGATATTTCTTGAAACCCAATCTATCTGCCAATCCTATCATGTTTTTATTTATTTTTAATATATCCATCCATATTCTTTTAACTCCTAAGTCCCTTGCAACCTCAATAGCATAACTGCATAGAGACTTTCCAACACCTTTACCCTGCCATGCATCTTCAACAAGAATTCCCATATCTGCATCCACACCATCTGGATCTCTTGAGATTCTCACATCTCCGATAATTTTTTCTTCATCTCTGTCTTTTATCACGCACACAAATGCAATTTCCCTGTCATAATCAACCTGACAGAACCTAACAATATTTTCATGTCGTATATCTATTGCTGTCTGAAAAAACCTCAGACTTATTGTCTCAGACGAGCATCTCTCAAGAAGTGCTCCAATAAGCATCTCGTCTTCGGGTTTAATCGGTCTGAGTGTAGCCCTTGTCCCGTCCTTTAATTTAATCTCCCTGTAAAGATGAACAGGATAAGGACATATGCTCAGATGAGGCGGACAGAATTCTCCTTTAACCATAGCCTTTTTCTTTGGAGCAGTTTTATCCAAGATTATGCTACAGTCAAGTGCAAAAATTTCTGAATCTGTTATAAATACCGGATTTATATCAAACTCTTTTATCTGAGGAAAATCGGAGATAAGATAGGAAAATCTAACCACTGCTTCTTCAAGAGTTCTTAAAACATCCTCATAATATGGATATTTCTGAAGATACCTGTATATCTTTGTCTCTTCCATAAGCCTTCTTGCAAGGGTCTGATTAAAAGGAGGCAGTCCAATAGAATAATCTTCAAGAGCCTCCAGTAGATTTCCACCAGTCCCAAATAAAATAACTGAACCAAATGTTGGATCTTTTTTAGCTCCAAGAGCTATTTCATATCCATAAGTAATTATCATTGGCTGAACAATAACTGATGCATGAGGATCTCCATGCTCATCTGCAAGCTTCTTTAACCATTTAAATCCTTCAGTTGCCTCAAGCTCATCCCTTATATCAAGAATGACACCTCCTGACTTGAATTTATGTATTATTTTTGGAGTATCTATCTTCAATACAACAGGATAACCTATCTCAGCGATTGCCTTTTTAAGTTCTTCAATGTTTTCAGCTTTTTTTGTAAGTATCACAGGAATTCCGTAAGCTGAAAGTATTTCTGAGGCTTCAAAAAATGTTAACACGGGTCTTCCATCAGTAATTGCCTTTTCAATTATATTTTCAGCTCTGTCTGTATCAAAATTTATATCTTTAAGGATTGTCTGCGGCGTTTCAAGAAGAAGTTTTAAGTTAAAATCATAACGATACATATACATGAAAGTTCTTACAGCTTGCTCAGGTGTCACAAATGTTGGTATACCATGCATATTAAGAAGTTCTCTTGCCTCATTGACAAGCTCTGCTCCCATCCAGTTAGTGAGCAAAGGCTTATAAGGATTTTCTTTGGCAATTCTCACAACAACCTCAGCTGTCTGAACAGGCTCTGTTCCCAGAGAAGGTGTGAACATTACCAAAACACCATTTACATTATTATCCTTTATAACAATTCTTAAAGCTTTTTCATAGTCAGATGGTTTTGCATCAGACACAATATCAAGAGGATTTCTTATAAATCTTGTAGGGATGTTCCCTTCAAGTTCTTTTATTGTTTCATGTGAGAACTCAGCAAGTTCTCCACCAAGTTTCAAGAGACTGTCAACTGCCATAACTGCAGGAGCACCTGTATTTGTTATTATTGCAAGCTTTTTGCCTCTCGGTCTTCTCTGCTTTGAAAGTGTCTCTGTTATATAAAACATATCAAGTATTTCATCAACTCTTACAACACCTGCTCTTTTAAAAGCTGCATCATAAACCTTATCCTCACCTGCAAGAAGTCCTGAATGGGTCAATGCTATCTCAAGAGATTCAACAAATTTTCCTGATTTAACTACAACAATAGGCTTACTGAAGGCAAAAGAACGGGCTGAAGTCATAAATTTTCTTCCACTTTTTATTGACTGCATGTATATAATTATTGCCCTTGTTGAAGGATCAACACCAAGAAAATCAATCAAATCCGCGCAATCTATATCAATATCAGAGCCAAGAGATACAAAATAGCTGAATCCTATATTTTTATCCACTGCTCTATCAAGCAAAGCAACAGACAAAGTTGCACTCTGGGCTATGAGAGCAATATTACCCTTTTTGAGTTTTCTTCTAAAAAGGCTTGCATTCAAATTTAATCCTGGTCTTATAAAACCAAGAGTGTTTGGACCTAAAAGTCTCAGGCCGTATTTTCTGTGAATTTCTTCAATTTTTTCTTCAAAAAGCATTGCTCCTTTAACTCTTGTTCTGAAGTCAGGACAGAGTAATATCACTCCTTTAACTCCCTTTTGACCGCATTCTTCCAGAATCTCAAGAATGTTTTCATCACATTCGCCGGCAACAATAGCAAGATCAACGTCTTTTGATATATCAGTCAAGCTTCTGTAGGCTTCAACTCCCTGAACAGAGTCAGTTTTTGTTGTTACAGGATAAACAATACCGCTGTATCCCTCTCCTATAAGATTTCTAAAAACGGTATTACCAACTGTTCCTAGTTTATCATCAGCACCGATAACCGCAATTCTTCTTGGATTGAAAAAATATTCAAGATTATATATTGACATCACTGCCCTCCAGTATTCTTCCAGCGCTTACAACAAAATCCTCTGGTGAAAGTTCTATCAATCTTACTCCTGTGGTATTTCTTCCCTGGGAAGGAATGTTTGAAACTTTTATTCTGATCATTTTGCTGCTACTGCAAAGAATAATTTCTTCATCTTCTTTAACCTGAAGTGATGTCACTACAAAGCCTGTTCTTTTACCAAGTTTCATATTGATAACTCCTTTACCACCCCTTCTCTGCAAGGGATAATCATCAATTGGGGTTCGTTTCCCGATACCTCTTTCAGAGATTGTAAACACAAATGAAGCCTTTGATACAACATCCCCTGATACAACCTCATCATCTGGTGATGAAAATCTTATACCAATTACACCTCTGGCTGTTCTGCCAGTTGCTCTTATATCTTTTTCAGAAAATCTTATAGCCATTCCCTTTTTTGTAGCAATTATAAGATGATTCTGTCCGCTGGTTTTTCTCACTGAAATAAGCTCATCTGCCCCATCAAGGTCTATAGCAATTACCCCTCTCAGGCGTATGTTTTTGAATTCTTCAATGGCTGTTTTCTTTACTATTCCCTTTTTTGTAAACATTGTCAGAAAACCTTCTTCCAAATCTCTGCAGACAACTGCTGTTGTTATCTTTTCTCCTTCTGACAGAGGTAAAAGATTTACTATTGCTTTACCCTTTGAAAGTCTGCCAGTTTCTGGAATCTGATAAACCTTCAGGCGATAAACCCTCCCAAAGTTACTGAAAAAAAGGATGTGGTCATGGGTTGAGCCAACCAGAACTGCTTCAAGATAATCATCTATTGCAGTCTCCATTGGAGTTAATCCCTTTCCTCCTCTTTTCTGACTTCTGTAATCAGACAGGGATGTTCTTTTAATATATCCAAGATGACTTAAAGTAATCACCATATCTTCTTGGGTAATGAGGTCTTCAAGATTTATTTCCTTTGTTTCAGATATTATCTCAGTCCGTCTTTCATCTCCATATTTCTGTTTTATCTCTATAAGTTCTTTTTTAATAATATCTCTTACAAGTTCTTCACTCTCAAGAATTGCCTTAAGTCTTTCAATTTCTTTAAGAATTTCTTCATAGTCTTTTATTATTTTTTCTCTTTCAAGTCCTGTAAGTCTCTGCAGTTTCATATCAAGTATTGCCTGTGCCTGAGCCTCTGAGAGTGGAAATGCTGTCATCAATTTTAGCTTTGCTTCTTCCGGGCTTTGTGACTTTCTTATTATTCCGATTACTTCATCAAGATTTTCAACTGCTATCTTGAGTCCAGCAAGTATATGTGCATGATGCTCTGCCTTTCTTAGTTCAAAACCTGTTCTTTTGACAACAACATCCTTTCTGTGTCTGAGAAATTCCTGAAGGGTTCCCTTTAAATTTAAAATTCTTGGCTGTCCATCAACAATTGAAAGCAAAATACCACCGAATGTGGTTTCCATCTGAGTATGTCTATAAAGATTGTTAAGAATAACTTCAGGCATCTCGGCTTTTCTGAGCTCAAGAACAACCCTTATGCCTTCTCTGTTTGATTCATCCCTTATTTCAGTTATTCCTTCAATCTTTTTTTCTCTAACAAGTTCTGCAATTTTTTCAATCAGTTTTGCCTTGTTTACCTGATATGGAAGTTCAGTAATTATGATTCTTTCCTTAACTGCTCTGCCTTCTGCTTCTGTATCAAAAAGTGGAATATCCTTTTTTTTACCCTTTGTCTGTCTCTCAACAACTACTCTGGCTCTTATTTTTATAAGACCCCTGCCTGTTAAATAAAGATCTCTAATGCCATCTGTCCCATAAATTATTCCACCTGTTGGAAAATCAGGACCTTTCACAAATTCTATGAGTTCTTCTATTGAAATTTGAGGATTCTCAACAAGTTTAATTAAAGCATCTATAATTTCATTAAGATTATGTGGAGGTATATTTGTTGCCATGCCAACAGCAATTCCTGAAGAGCCATTTATTAATAGATTGGGAATTCTTGCTGGAAGCACAAGAGGTTCCTGGGTTGTTGCATCAAAATTTGGAACAAACGGGACTGTTTCTTTATCTATATCCTGCAGAAGTTCTTCTGCAATTTTTGTAAGCCTTGCCTCTGTATAACGATATGCAGCAGGAGGGTCACCGTCAATTGAGCCAAAGTTCCCTTGTCCATCTATTAATGGATATCTCATATTAAAGTCCTGTGCAAGTCTCACAAGAGCATCATAGACTGCCTGATCACCATGAGGATGGTATTTTTTCAGAACTTCACCCACAACTCCAGCACACTTTGAATACTTTTTACCAGCAAGAAGTCCTTCCCTGAACATTGCATAAAGAATTCTACGCTGGACAGGTTTTAATCCATCCCTCACATCAGGAAGGGCTCTACCTATAATTACGCTCATTGCGTAATCAAGGTAGCTTGTTTTCATCTCCTCTTCAATATTGACTTTTAATATATCCTGCATTATCAACTCCTTTTGATGGCTTTTATGAATATGGAGAAATCACTGAATTTTTAAAGTGAGAAATTATTTACAGGAACTGCAGGATGTCGCCCCGCATGAAACACATTTAGAGTTGCCTTTATCAACTCCCTTCATTGCAAATGTGGAAAACTTTTTTATTAATTCCTCAGAACCACATTTTGGACATTTAACAGTTCTGTTACCAAGTACCAAGGTTTCAAAAAATTCTCCACATTTTTTGCATTCATACTCATAAATTGGCATTTTATCACCCCGTAAAATTTTATTCTTAAGTATTCTATTATATCACAGCTTGCCTTAGAGGAAAAAATTCATTTAAAGTAAAAGAAGTTAAGATTTTTTTGGGAGGCTTGCTGTGATAAAAATGCTCAGAAAAAATGCAAAATATTTTTATTTTTTATTTTTTATAGTGATAATAACCTTTGTATTTTATTTTGGCTGGGATATAACAAGAACAAAAAACCAGGAATTTATTGCTGAGGTGGCAGGACAGAAAATCCCTGCAGAAAGATTCTGGAGAGCATATGAGGATGCAAGAAGAATTTACAGGGAGGTATTCAAAGAAAAGGCATCTGAGATGGAATCCGGACTTAAGGAAAGAATTCTGGAAGAATTGATAAATGAAGAAATTCTGCTTTATATAGCAGAAAAATATGAAATAAAGGCAACTGAAAGAGAGCTTCAGGAAATAATAATCAATGATCCAAGATTTATGCGAAATGGAGTTTTTCAAAAAGAGATATATTTCCAGATTCTGAAGCTTAACAGAATCACTCCTGCTCAGTATGAGGCTTTATTAAAAAGGCAGATAACCATAACAAAAACCCTGCATGTTATCGCAGGAGCAAATTCTCAGAATGAAATCTCTAAGGAAGATTTTATTAAGTCTTATCTGAGAGCCATAATGGCAAATATTTCTGTAAAAATTAATAAAGAAGCTTTATCATAAATTTGATATGGAAAAGTTTTTTGATCAGCTCAGATGGCAGGACTTAATTGATATCATCATAGTTTCTTTTATTATTTATAAAATATTTATTCTTGTTAAAGGAACCCGTGCAGCAAGAATGCTTATTGGTGTAGGTGTTTTACTTGGTATGTCTGTGCTTTCAAGATTCTTAGAGCTTTACACACTTGACTGGCTTATTCAGAGCTTCTGGACACAAATAGTTCTTATTCTTATCATACTTTTCCATCCAGAAATAAGAAAGGCTCTTGCACAGATGGGTGAAACACCGATACTTCACAGATTTACTTCAGCTGGAGAAATTAAAAGCATAGAGGAGATAGTAAAGGCATCTCAGTCTCTGTCAAATAAAAAGATTGGTGCGTTAATAGTTTTTGAAAGAGAAGTAAGCCTCAGTGAATATGTTGAAATTGGAGTTCCTCTTGATGCAAAGGTTACTAAAGAGCTTTTACTCAGTATCTTCCATCCAACAAGTCCGATCCATGATGGAGCAGTAATAATAAAAGGAAACAGGGTTATTGCTGCAGGATGTTTTCTTCCGATAAAGTTAGGTACCGGATTGAGCAAAACTTATGGAACAAGACACAGAGCTGCTGTAGGGATTACAGAAGAAACAGATGCCATTGCTGTTACAGTTTCTGAGGAAACAGGTTTAATCTCTGTAGCAGTAAGGGGAGAGCTTGAGCCTTTCTATGATATAACAAAATTAAGGGAAAAATTAACAAATCTTTTTACAGTTGAAAGGCGAGAAAAATGAAAAAATTTTTAAAAACTCTTTTTACAGAAAATTTAACATTTAAAATACTATCAGTAGCCATTGCATTATTCTTATGGTTTTTTGTTACATTTAGAGGGCAGGTAGAAACATCTCTGGAGGCTCCTCTTGAGTTCAAGAATCCTCCATCTGAAATGGAAATTCTAAAACAGAGTGCAAGAAAGATAAATATTTCTGTTTCTGCAAGAGAGAGGATCCTTAAGGAACTTGCCCAAAATGATATCAGGGTTGTCATTGATCTTTCAAATGTCAGACTCGGTGAGAACTCAATCCCTATAACAAAATCCTCTGTAAAGTTACCAAGAGGTATAGAGATACTTAGAATAGAACCTTCACAGGTAAAGCTCTACATGGATGAAAAATCTTATAAAACTGTTCCAGTAAAGGTAAGACTTACAGGCAGTCCAGCTAAAGGATTTACAGTAGTTTCTGTTACTTCAGAACCATCTCAAATAAGGATTGAAGGAGCTAAGAAAGAACTTGAAAGGATTCATGTTATTAAAACTGAAACTCTGGATATAGATGGAATAAGTGAAGACCTGAGTTTTCAAGTCAAGATTGACCCTGAGGGGAAAATTTTCAGGACTGATAAAGACACAGTAACTGTATATGTAAATGTAAGGAGGAAGTAATGAGTCTTTTTGGAACTGATGGAATTAGGGGAACAATAAACATCTACCCAATGATTCCTGAAATATGTATGAAGGCAGGTATGGCTTTGTGTTTTCTTCTAAAGGAAAAACTTCCTCATAAGCCCAAGGTTTTGATCGGGAAGGATACAAGAATATCAGGATATGTAATTGAATCAGCATTAACAGCAGGAATTACATCAATGGGTGGAGATGTCTATCTGGTGGGACCTATTCCGACTCCAGCTGTTGCATTTCTGGTTAAAAGCATGCGAGTTGATGCAGGAATTATAATTTCAGCATCACATAATCCTTTTCCTGACAATGGAATAAAAATATTCTCAAATGACGGATTTAAACTTCCAAAAAAAATTGAAAAGAATATTGAAAAATTATTAAATGACCCGAACTTCCCTCCTCATAGACCACTTGCCCAGAGCCTGGGCAAGGCATACAGAATTCAGGATGCAACTGGTAGATATATAGAGTTTGTAAAATCAACACTGCCAAGAGATGCCAGTCTTGAAGGCTTGAAGGTGGTTGTAGACCCTGCAAATGGCTCAGCTTATAAAATAACCCCTGTGCTTTTCAGGGAACTCGGTGCTCAGGTTATAACGATAAATGATACACCTGATGGGCTAAACATAAACAGAGATTGTGGGGCTTTATATCCTGAAAAGTTGATAAATAGAGTTAAAGAAACAGGCTCACATCTTGGAATCGCTCATGATGGAGATGCTGACAGAACAATTCTTATTGATGAAAAGGGAAACATTGTTGACGGTGATTTTATCCTCTGTGTATGGGCTAATGAGCTAAAGAAGGAAAAGAAATTGAAGAAAAACACGGTTGTCGCAACAGTGATGACAAATATGGGAGTTGAAAAATACATGAATGAAAATGGAATAAAACTAATAAGAACAAAGGTTGGAGATAAGTATGTTGTTGAAGAAATGCTCAGGGGTGGGTACAATCTCGGAGGAGAACAGTCCGGGCATATAGTATGCCTTGATTATACTAATACAGGAGATGGTGCAATTACTTCTGTTCAGATCGCTTACATCATGAAAAAAAATGAAAAAGCATTGAGCGAGCTTACAAAAGATATAAAGAGATACCCTCAGATTCTTAAAAACGTAAAAATTCCAGAAAGTTTATCAAAAAAAGAAATAGGCAGTAGAATTGAAAAAATAAGCAGGAAAGCATCTTCCCTTGAAAGGAAAATGAAAGGAAGAATACTTATAAGAGCTTCAGGCACAGAGCCAAAAATAAGAATAATGGTAGAGGATGAAAATCCTGAGAAAGTAAAAAAAATTGCAGGAGAACTTGAGCAGATTGCAAATAATATTCTAAGTCTCTAATGCCATTTATACTATCAGCGGTTCTGGGAATTTTAACTGGATCAGTTTTTATATATTTCCCCTTTTTATCACTTTTCTGTATCTCAATTCCTTTTGTCTTTTTCATTTTTAAAAGAAAATACACTTCAGCTTTCTGCTGTCTTATTCTTTCTTTGGCAGGGCTTTTTTACAGCATCTCAGGAAGGACAGATATCTCTTCTGGCAATGATGTTTTCAGTTTTCAGGGTTATGTGGTATCAAAAAAAGAAAATTTATATATATTTAAAAC
>CAZDXM010000003.1:0-2036 GCA_964509535.1 uncultured Thermodesulfovibrio sp.
GAATTAAGGGTTTGAACGGCTTGTAGTACTTTATTAAGTTTTTGCCTTTACCAATATCCACAATTTTTAGTATAATGTTTTTATAAAGCTAATTAAAATATTCAGTCTTATAATTGTTTTCCTTTTGCCTTTCAATTTGCAGGCTCTTACTTTGCAGGATTGTAATGAACAGAATATAAAAGGTATATATGATGTAATTGTTTATTCAAACTCTTTTATAAATGACCCTGAAACTTTTATTATTCTTGATGTTGCGGATGATAATACTAAAATACTCCCCTACGCACCTTCTTTATCAATTCAAAGTTCATGAAAAATTAGATGAAAAGCAGGCTTTGAAGATTGTCCATGATATATTAAGAGATTCTGCAAATGTTAGTTCAATAAAATGCACTCAAATAAAAGAGGGTGAAAATATTGTTGGTTATGAACTAAAACCCATTTATTTTCCCTGGATTTACGGAATAATGGAACCTCTTGATACTTCATACAAAAAAGATAATAAGACTATCACTGTGTTTATAAAACTCAATCCTATTGTGGAAAGGCAGATATACTTCCAAAATGGTGACTCTGCAGGAGACCAATAAAAAAAGTTTATTCTACATTTTCTTCCTCTTCAGCTTCTGGTAGTTCTATTGTTTGAAGTAAAATATCCCACATGAATTTAACTTTTGCATTTATACCGTAAAATTTAACTATATCATGAATACCAACATGACAGTTGTGGCATGGAGCAATAACTATTTTTGCTCCTGTTTTTGATATCTGTTCAGCTTTAACCCTGTTACTTATGACCCTTACATTTTTCCATGGTGGACCAGCAGCAATTATACCTCCTCCTGCATTACAACAGAAATTATGCTCTTTATTCGGATGCATCTCTATAAAATCTTCGCACATTTCATTTATTAAATATCTGATTATTTCTCCAGCGCCCTTTTTCCGTACTAAGTTACAGGGGTCTTGCAATGTTACAGGTTCTTTAATTTTTTTATTCTTATCTATTTTTAATCTTCCTGATTTGAGAAGTTCATAATAAAACTCAGTAGCATGTAGCACTTCTACAGGAAGGGTTTTCCAGCCAAGAAGTGGAGGAGCAGCATTGCAGAGTGCAAATGTCGCATGTCCGCATTCAGTCACAACTATTTTTTTAACTTTTAACCTGAAAGCATCATCAAAAACTGCTCTAACAATTCTTTGCATAGTAGTAGTATTTTGAACAAACATAGACATATTAGCATAATCTTTTGTTGAAAATGTCCAGTCAACACCTGCATAGTTCATTATTTTTGCCATGGTAGCTACAAAATGTGGTGCTACTTTTGGCTCAGTCCCTAAGGTAACATAAAGAATTTCAGCACCTTCTTTATCAAAAGGTATTCTTGCGTTTTTTATATCAGAGGATAACTCTTCTTCCTGCCATTGTAATACATCAATCCAATCACCTTGAGGAATCCAGAGCTGTGTTAATGTGGCGGATAAACTGTAGTTATAATCCATTAATATATGGGGCACTAATCTGTTCAAAAAACATATTCTTCTTACAAGCCCAATTAATGATGCAATATCAAATCCAAAAGGACAGTACATACTACAACGATGACACATATTACATTCAGTAAAAACTATTCTTGCGCATTGTTTTAAAAACTCTGGATCAACCTTGCCTTTTCTTTCTATTAACTCCCATAATGTCATCCTCATTTTTGCAACAGGTGCATAGGTGGGGTCTTTGTCACGGGAAAGATAATGATGACATGCCTCTGCACATAATCCACAGTGCATGCATGTCTCAATTATTGCCTTTATTTTTGAGGATAATTTACTGATTGTTGAATTAACAACTTTTTCTATTTTTTCAGGTGTAAGGTTTTTTACGTTTTCATCTAATCCGGGGTCATTAACTGTTTCTCTAACATAATTAGGAAATTCTTTGCTTACAAAGATTTCTTTTTCTCTCTTCTTAACTTCATCTGTTTTTACTGTCATATTGTTTACCTCCTGCTAAGAACTTTGATTAATTTATCATCAAC
>CAZDXM010000004.1:0-7060 GCA_964509535.1 uncultured Thermodesulfovibrio sp.
AACAATTTATGATGTTTTGTTAAACTTTGATATTCAAAAGGAGTATAACGCTTGTCTTAAACAATTGACAGAAACCAAGGGTGAAAAGAGAAATAAGTTATTAAAAAGAATCAGATGTCTTGAGGCGTTTATTAAAGCTGATATCTTGCCCAAATGGATGATAATGACAGTGCTGCCGGTAATTCCTCCCGATCTGCGACCGGTGGTTCAACTACCTGGTGGTAAATTTGCCACATCTGATCTTAATGATTTTTATCGACGAGTAATCAATCGTAATAATCGACTAAAACAATTAATAGATCTTGGTGCTCCCGAGATAATTTTACGTAATGAAAAAAGAATGCTTCAGGAAGCAGTTGATTCTCTCATTGATATGCAAAAATCCCGGGGAAGAAAGAGGACCCAGGGAGCCGCCTCTAAAATTCAGAAGTCTCTTTCCGATATTTTGCGGGGAAAACAAGGACGTTTTAGACAAAACCTTCTTGGAAAACGAGTTGATTATTCAGGTCGTTCTACCATCATTGTTGGGCCAGAGCTAAGAATAGATCAGTGCGGAATTCCAAAAGAGATGGCGCTTGAACTATTTAAACCATTTTTGCTTCATGAGATTATTATTCGAGGGTTGGCTCCTAACATAAAAAGCGCCAAAGACTTTTTGGAAAAAAAGGAGCCGGTTGTTTACGATATTTTAGAAGAAATTACTAAAGATCATCCAATTCTTCTAAATAGAGCGCCAACATTACATAAATTATCAATTTTAGGTTTTTATCCTGTATTAACAGATTCTTACGCAATTAAGCTTCATCCAACGGTCTGCGCCGGGTATAATGCTGATTTTGATGGTGATGCAATGGGGGTTTTTGTTCCTTTGTCTAAAACAGCGATAGATGAGGTAAAGACAAGGATGTTACCGTTTAAAAATCTTCTTAAACCAGCCGATGGTTCACCCATTGTTCTTCCCAATAAAGAAATGGCAGTGGGTTGTTACTACCTAACGACGATTGAAAAAAACGATTACCCTCCCAAAGACGAGGAATTAAAAATATTTTCTGATGAAAAAACAAGACGACCGCAAGGAATTTTGGGAGATGGGATAAATTTTGATAATTTTGAGAAGTACTTAGTGCAACGTTTAGAAGAAGATACAAAAAACTATAAAGGTCCCAAAGTAAAGTTGTTGAATCAAGTTCAATGTATTAGTTGTCCCCCAAGAGGCCCCTATTGTTATGAACAAGAATTACTTCAGTTACTAGATTTGTTGTTAGGTGCTGTTGCAACAGCAGTAGAACCTAAAACAAAGAGACAAACAAAAATGTGGTTTGCAAAGCAAATTTTGCCTTTAATTGAAGATATTAGAAAAGAACCGTGGAATCAAAAGTTTGATTTTTATAGGCGATTTTCACTTAGTTATTTTCCGGATGAGAATGGTTTTATTTATAATAATGGGCCTTTAGGAATAATTGAGAAGGATAACTCTCAATTAAATCTTTTTGATTAGAATTGAAAATTATATTGGGAAGATAGTGGGAGAAAATGTGTATCTACAAATTATAGATCTTAGGTTTTGAACTATGAATGATGAGTTAAGAAACAATACTAACCAACCACCACTCCCAAAAGGCTGGGTGTGGGTGAGATTAGGGGAAGTAGTAAATATAGTATATGGAAAAGATTTATCTGTTAAACAATTTAAGACAAGTGGTTATCCTGTTTACGGAGCAAATGGTGTAATAGGATTTTACGATAAGTATCTTTATGAAGATGAACAAGTTTTAATATCTTGTAGAGGGGCTTATAGTGGAAAAATAAACTTTTCTCCTCCAAAATGCTTTATCACGCATAATTCATTGATTCTTGAAATTAATGAAAACTTTAAGTCAATGAAAAAATTTCTTTATTATATACTCCAATCAATTGATAGATCAAAATTAGTTACTGGAACAGCCCAACCTCAGGTCACGATAAACAATGCAAAAGAATTGGAATTTCCCCTTCCCCCACTCGCCGAGCAGCACCGCATTGTTGCTAAGATAGAGGAGCTTTTCACGAAGCTTGATGCTGGGGTTGTGGCGCTCAAAAAGGCAAAGGAGCAGATAAAACGCTATCGACAAGCAGTGCTGAAATATGCATTTGAAGGCAAGTTAACCGAAGAATGGCGTGTAAAAAATCAGCCACAAGAAACAGCCGAAGAATTATTGGAAAAGATAAAAAAGAACGAAAGAAGAAACTTGGGAAGAAATACAAAGAATTACCGCCAGTTGACACCTCCGAACTTCCCGAATTGCCCGAAGGCTGGGTGTGGGTGAGATTGGGGGAAGTGTGTGAAATTACACCAGAAGATGTTTATTCTGACTTTGATCCAATGCTTCCAACTACATTTGTTCCTATGTCTTCAATTGACGAACTTACTGGAACAATAAAAAATCCTGTTATTTTAGCGTTAAAAGATGCAAGAAAAGGACACACGCATTTTAAAGAAAATGATGTTTTATTTGCTCGCATAACTCCTTGTATGGAGAATGGAAAAGTCGCAATAGCAAGAAATCTTAAAAATGGTTTAGGTTTTGGATCTACTGAATTTATAGTTATTAGACCGAGCAACTGTGTCTTACCTGAAATAATATTCTATTTTATAAGACAAGAATCTTATAGACATAAAGCAAAGATGCATTTTAAAAGTACTGTCGGACAATTAAGGGTACCAAAGGAATTTGTAGTTTTATCTGAATTTCCCCTTCCCCCTCTCCCCGAACAACATCGCATTGTTGAAGAAATAGAGCGGCGGTTTTCTGTGGCTGATGAGGTGGAGAAGGCAATTGATAATAGTCTTAAGCAAGCAGAGCGGTTGCGTCAGAGTATTCTTAAAAAGGCATTCGAGGGCAAATTAGTTCCACAGGATCCAAATGACGAACCAGCGGAAAAGTTGCTGGAAAGAATAAAGATGGAAAAGGAAAAACAATTTGAAATTACCAGGAACAATTTTGCAAATAAATCCAAAGGAAGCAGAAAAAAATGACAGAGGAAATTCTAAGAAGGTACATCAAACAAGGTGAAGGATTAAAAGTAGAATTTAAAGAAGCAAAAGATGCTATGCCATCAGACCTGTTTGAAAGCGTATGTTCTTTTTTAAATAGAGGTGGTGGCATAATCATCCTTGGTGTTAATGACAAAGGGAAAGTCATAGGTAT
This sequence comes from uncultured Thermodesulfovibrio sp., assembly GCA_964509535.1. Classification (GTDB taxonomy): domain Bacteria; phylum Nitrospirota; class Thermodesulfovibrionia; order Thermodesulfovibrionales; family Thermodesulfovibrionaceae; genus Thermodesulfovibrio. Next base: position 3,189 of record CAZDXM010000004.1, read on the forward strand.
AAATCCAGATGTTTCAGATAAGATTATTAATGATATAGTAAGCACTTCAAATAATCCATCAAAACTTAATCCACCTTTTATCCTGTTTCCTCAGAAAATGCAGTTAAAGGAGGGATTGATTATTTATATTCAAGTTCCTGAAAGTTCTCAGGTTCATAAATGTAATAATGAAATTTATGACAGAAGTTCTGATGGTGATTTTAGATTAACAAACCAACAACAAATTAGAGAACTTTATCTAAGGAAAAGCACTTATTATACAGAAGGAAAAATTTATAGCAAAATAAAATTCAGCGATTTTAAGACAGAATTATTTCCAAAGGTTAGAAATCTAATTTCAAGTCGCTCGCCATCACATCCATGGCTATCATTAAATGATGAAGAGATACTCAGAGTTTCTGGATTACGAAGACAGGACTATATAACAGGCGAAGAAGGATATACTCTTGCTGCAGCTCTTTTATTTGGAAAAGATGGGCTAATTCAAAATATCCTGCCATATTATAAGATAGAGGTTCTTGTAAAAATTAAAGATGTTTATCGGTATGATGATAGACTAACAGTATCAACAAATCTCATTGATTCCTATGATAAGATTATGGATTTTCTGCTAAAATCTGCTTATCTACCAGATAAATTTTTTATGGAAAACGGAGTGAGAATTGACCTGCGCGAGAAGATATTCAGAGAAGTTGTTGCCAACTTGCTTGTTCATAGAGAATATACCAATGCTCACATTGCTTCAATTATTATTTATTCAGATAGGGTAGAATTATTAAACGCCAATAAACCCTATTATCATGGGAAAATTGATATTAAAAACTTCTACCCATATCCAAAAAATCCATTAATTTCAAAGTTTTTTATGCAACTTGGAAGAGTAGAAGAAATTGGTTCCGGTATATTAAATGTAACTAAATATTTAAAGCATTATTATCCTGAAGCAGAAGCAGAATTTATAGATGGGGATATTTTCAAGGCTATCATCCCAATTCCTGTTCGTGAAAAGAAAATATTGGAAGCAAAGTTCGGAACAAAGTTCGGAATAAAGTTCGGAATAAAAGGTAAAAAGTTAGAGAGGATTGAGAGCATTCTGAGAACTTTATATAGTGGAAGTAATATTTCTGTTGTTGAATTAGCAGATATTTTTGGAGTAACTACTCGAGTTATAGAAAAAGATATAAAATTTCTTAAAGATATTGGTCTTATCGAATTCCAAGGACCACGGAAAACAGGTAGATATGTGCTGACGGATGAAGGGAAAAAATTGTTCAATGGTGAGTTTTGAGTTTTGAATTATGAATGTTGAATTAAAAACAAGGAGTAAATACTATGCCAAATGAAGCACCAGCCAGCCTGCCGTCAGGCAAGGCAATAGTACAAAGAGTCTGGAATTATTGCAATGTTTTACGGGATGATGGCGTAAGCTACGGCGATTATGTAGAGCAACTTACCTACCTCTTATTCCTCAAAATGGCAGACGAACAGACAAAACCTCCTTTTAGCAAACCATCAAGAATTCCAAAGGGATTAGACTGGCAAAGTCTTCTTGAAAAGGATGGTGATGCACTTGAGGTTCACTATCGACACATCCTTGAAACCCTTGGCAAAGAAAAAGGCATGCTTGATGTCATATTCAGAAAATCGCAAAATAAAATTCAGGATCCAGCAAAACTGAAAAGATTGATTGAACTTATTAATGCAGAGACATGGATGGGGATGGACATAGACATAAAAGGTGAAATATACGAGGGCTTATTGCAAAAGAATGCTGAGGATACAAAAAGTGGTGCTGGACAATACTTCACACCTCGCCCTTTAATTAAAGCAATCGTTGAATGTATAAGACCCAAACCTGGTGAAACCATTTGTGACCCTGCCTGCGGAACAGGTGGATTTCTTCTGGCTGCTTATGAGTATCTTTCAAAAAATTATAACCTTGACAAAGGGCAAAAGAAATTCCTTAAATACAACACCCTTTTTGGCAAAGAGCTTGTTGATAATGTTGCTCGCTTATGTGTTATGAATTTGTATTTGCACGGTATTGGCGGTGAGGCCCGCCTGTCCGGCGGACAGGACCTGCCTGTCGGCAGACAGGAATGCCCCATTGAAGTGGGCGACTCGCTGGTTTCAGAACCGAAGGAAAATTACGATATAATCCTTACCAATCCCCCGTTTGGCAAGAAAAGCAGCATTACAATTGTCAATGGGGAAGGAAAAGCAGAAAGAGAATCGCTGGTCTACGAAAGACCCGATTTCTGGACAACCACTTCTAACAAACAGCTTAACTTTGTTCAACATGTCAAATCATTACTTAAAATACATGGAAGAGCAGCAGTGGTTGTTCCAGACAATGTTTTGTTTGAAGGTGGTGCAGGTGAGGTAGTTAGGCGAAAATTACTTGCAGAGTGCGATTTGCATACTATCTTGAGGCTCCCAACAGGCATATTTTACGCTCAGGGTGTGAAAGCAAACGTCCTATTCTTTGACCGCATGCCAGCAAGTGAAAAACCTTGGACAAAGGAGGTATGGTTTTATGATCTCAGGACTAATATGAACTTTACCCTCAAGACCAACCCACTTAAATATGAGGATTTACAGGAGTTTATCGAATGCTATAACCCCGAAAACAGATCCAACCGAAAGCCCACATGGAGTGAGAAGAATCCTGATGGCAGATGGCGCTCTTTTACTTATGACGAGATTATGCAGAGAGATAAGGCAAACCTTGATATTTTCTGGATAAAAGACAAGAGCCTTGAAGATTCGGAAAATTTACCAGATCCTGATTTATTGGCAATGGATATTCTCGAAAACCTTGACTATGCAAAACTCCAATTTGAGGAAATTTGTAAGGATTTAAAGGGGCAGTGATTTGATATTTTAATTTTTCAAGCTACTTGAATACTTTGAAATCAATTTAAAGATACAAGATTCTTATAGGTTTATGAAGGAGTTTCGCATTTAGTGGTTTGTTGCATAAGAGCAGCTTAAAAACCTTATTCTATCTATAGCTGTCCACTGATATGAAGGGACATTTATTGTGTACTGCAGCCCAAATTTTGTGGACAATTTTTAGTGTTTCAATTTGTAGAGGTCTATGCAACATTTCTTCCACTTTTATAGAGATTCTCTCCCTGCATATGCAAAAAGCTTAACCTCTACAAATTGCCTGTGTCCACTTTCTGAGGGATTCAGTATCCCTCCTTTTATCTTGTTTATGATTATAATAAATGGAGGATACATCCCTTTCATTTGTCTTTTCAATTTTACACATAAAATATTTTACACTACCCATAATGGGTTTTTGTTTTATATGTTTAAATAATATTACAGTAAGGAGAACAAAATGAAAAAATTAAAAATTTTTATTGAAGGAATGACTTGCCAGCATTGTGTGATGAGAGTTAATGAAGCACTTCAAAAAGCAGAAGTAGAAGAAGCTGAGGTAAAAATTGGAGAAGCTCTAATAGTCTTTGATGAGAATAAAACTAATCTTGAAAGAATATCAAGGACTCTTGCTGAGGCAGGCTATAGACTAAAATCTTAGTTCTGCTCCTGTTTCTGAAATTATTTGCTCAACCAACTTTGAATGAATTGAATCAACTTCTTCCGAGGTAAGAGTTCTTTCAAAGGCTCTGTATGTGACTCTGAAGGCTATGCTTTTCTTATCTTTCGGGATACCACTACCTTTATAAACATCAAAAATGTAGACATCTTCAATGAGTTCACTATTATAAGATTTAATTAAATCCATTATTTTCTTTATCTCGTAATCCTCTGAGACTAACAATGCCGTGTCTCTTTTTACAGGAGGATATGTGGAGAAAGGCTTGTAATAAGTCAACTTAATACTGATATATAAATTGAAT
>CAZDXM010000005.1:0-3301 GCA_964509535.1 uncultured Thermodesulfovibrio sp.
GGATTTCCCATTGGCTATGAGATATTTCCAGGGAACACCTTTGATGGAAAGACTTTGCTACCTTTTTTAGAGAGACTTAAGAAGAGATTTTCCCTAAAAAGGATAATCATAGTAGCAGACAAGGGGATAAACAGCAAGATAAACCTCCTTAAACTTAAAGAACTTGGCTATGGCTACATAGTAGCGGTAAGACTAAAAAGTGCAGATACTAATTTACATAAAGAAGTCTTTAATCCTGAAGGATATATAGAAATTCAGACAGAAGAAGGAATATTCAAATACAAACAGATTAAACACAGTTTTAAAGTAAAAGACTGGGGAGGAAAAACGAAAGAGATAACTGATACAGTAATAATAAGTTATTCAGAAAAAAGGGCAGAAAAAGACAGAGCAGAAAGGGAAAAATTGATAAACAAAGCAATAAAGCTACTTGAAAGTCCATCAACAATAGAAGGATTAAACAAAAGGGGTGGGAAAAAATACATAAAGACAGAAGGACAAAACAGATACATTCTTGATGAAACTTTAATAAAAAGGGATATGGAATTTGATGGATACTATGCAGTGCAGAGTTCTGAAAACCTTAGTCCCGAACAAATCCTTTCAGCCTATCACAGTTTATGGAAGATAGAGGAATCCTTCAGAATAATGAAGCACACCATAGAGGTAAGACCTGTATATCACTGGACAGAAAAAAGAATCAGAGGGCATCTGGTAGTATGTTTTCTTTCCTTTTTATTTATGAGGATGTTAGAGACTGCATTAAACAAAGATGTATCAACAGAAAGAATAAAAGAAGCTTTAAGGAGCATAACGCTTACAGAGTTTACATTGGATGGCAAGGAATACTATTTAAAGAACAAGATGGATAAAGTAGCAAAAGCTTTATTTAAAACATTGAAAGTAACTGAACCAGCCCATTTAACAGCCAAAGAAGAATTCAGCATATAAAAATACAGGAAAAGTCAGAGAGTTACCTCTTCTGTTGTACAAAAATTTACACTTTCAAAAAATAAAATTCAATATTTTCAATAACTTACAAAATTAAGTTGATAAACTCAGGATAAGTTGTTTCAACAATACAGAAAGCATAGAAAGGATTGTATTTGCAGTAATAAGTTATTTAAATGATCAATGGGGGAGAATACCTGTTTATGAATTTACACAAAAATATTGACATTACCTGCTTACCTAAAATTGCCGATAGAGATAAAAGCAATGTCATATTTATGCAGTCATTCCGAAGGGTTCAATACCCCGAGGAATCTCTCATTAAAGAATCTATTTTGTGAAAAAGGGTTAGATCCTTCGGCTTCGCCTCAGGATGACAAATAAAAAAAATCAGAAGAAGAGATTCTTCCCCTTCGCCTTCGGCTCAGGGCCAGAATGACAAAAAAGATAGATTAATTTTTTCTATCAGCAATTTTAGGTGCTTAATTAATTGCCGATTTAGGGATCTAATCTGTTATGTAAAAAATCAGTCAATTGAACAATTTTCAATACTTTACCATTAATATTGATAGAATCCTCAATATCTGAATTTATTAGAAAAAGTCGGCTACAGTTTAATCTGTCTGAGGCACTTATAAGTGCTTTTATTTCTCTTTGCATAGTTTTTGGATTTTTAATGTCCCAGCATACCTGTATTAGCTTTTCTACTGACCTTCCTTTCTTTATTACAAAATCAACTTCTCTGTTCTGTGTATCTTTCCAGTAAAAAATTTCTAATTCCCTCTGTTCTGATTTCATTCTCAATAATTCAAGATAAACAATATTTTCAGCATTTCTTCCAATATTTTCAGTAAAAGAAAATCCCATTGTGTTTGAGAGTCCTGTATCAATCGAATAAACTTTTCTTGCGCTTTTTTCAACTTCTTTAATTTTAAAGGAAAATCTTTTTAAAAAAGATAAAATAAAGGCATCTTCAAGATATCGTGAAAACTTTTCCACTGTATCTTTACTGATATTAAGGAATTTACTAACAGAGGTATTTGTCACAGGAGATGAAAAATTTGTTAAATAAAACCTCACAAGATCTTTTATTTCCTCTGCTTTTCTGATTCTATATCTTTTTATAACATCTTTTTCAATTATGTCGTTTATGTAAGTTAACAGAATCTCTCTTTTATTTTTCCTCAATACAACTTCTGGAAAACCACCAAATTCAATATATTCATCAAGAAAATTTTTTAAAAGAATTTTATTTGCTTCCTGTGAATTTTTAAAAGTTAAAAATTCTCTAAATGAAAGAGGCATTACTGTCAAATCCAGATGTCTTCCTGTAAGAAGAGTTGATAACTCTCTACTTAAAAGTTTCGCATTTGAACCAGAAATGAAAATCTGAGCTTTTCTTAGTTCATGCATCTTTAAAACCCATTTTCCCCAATTTTGAACCGTCTGAATTTCATCAAGGAATAGATAGACCTTTGATTTAGGGGATAAATAGTCAAGGTAGGTATTGTATATTTTTTCCAACATCTGAGGATTTAATTCAGTAAAACGAGGGTCTTCAAAGTTTATCATCAAAATACAATTAGAAGGTATACCCTGTTTTATAAGAAATTTAGCAAATTGTCGCATTATAAAGGTTTTACCTGCTCTTCTTGGACCTGTAATAACTATTATATGGCTGTCTTCAGCGAGGCTTTTAAGTTTATCTATATAAAAATCCCTGTCAATTCCTGAATCAAGTTCTCTGCGCCATAGATTCCAATCTTCCAGAAGGCTTATTATTTCTTGAAAATTCATATTTTTGTCTATTATAACATGTTTATTAGCTAAAATTTTATATTTTTAGCTAATATAATTAAATTGTTAGCTAAAACGGATATTAAATTATCTTGAATAAGTTGCTGATTTATCCACAACCTAAATCATCTATGTTCACATGTAATTGTAAATTGATTAACTCAATAATACTGTCTTTTTTTTAAAAAATAATTTCTTTGTTCATAGATTCTTTGGGACATAGAACTCCTCATATTGAAAGCATAAAAAAAATACTGCTCTGCTGGTCTAATGCTCTAATGCACTAACTCAGTCGCAATCCCTTTTAAAGGAGGTCAATCTAGAGCAGTAGAGCAGCAGAGCAATAGAGCAGTAGTTATAGACTTTTATGAAAATTCCAAAGAACTTTTCCTAAAAAATTTAAAATAAACCTGGGTAGTGTCAACATTCTTGTGTAAATTTTTTATAGAAAGGCAAATTAGGATGTACCTTGCCTATTTTTGTATGTCTCCAGCTCATCTCCATTTTTAAAGATATGAATGCCAATAATAAATAACAGGAGCTCTCTCCCGCA
>CAZDXM010000006.1:0-4350 GCA_964509535.1 uncultured Thermodesulfovibrio sp.
CACAAAGAGTTGTTGAATATAGTGAGAAATCAGTTTTTATTGTAAAAACTTCATAAGAGTGCAAAATGAAACCAGCTACTTTATTTATTGTTCTGTTAGGTTTTGTAAGTCTTTTTGCAGATATGACCTATGAGTCTGCAAGAAGCATTACAGGTCCTTTTCTTTTAGCACTTGGTGCAACTGGAGCAGTTGTAGGATTTATCTCAGGACTGGGAGAGTTTTTAGGATATGCCCTGAGGATTGTCTCAGGCTGGATTGCTGATAAAACAGGTAAATACTGGAGCATCACCATAGTTGGCTATTTAATTAATCTTTTGAGTGTTCCAGCACTTGCATTGGTTGGTCAGTGGCAATTAGCAGCCATTTTAATCATGGCTGAAAGAATTGGTAAAGCAGTAAGAAATCCTTCAAGGGATGCTATGTTAAGCCACGCAACAGTTGAGATTGGTCGTGGATGGGGTTTTGGTCTTCATGAGGCAATGGATCAGATTGGAGCAATGCTTGGTCCATTAATCATAGCGGGAGTTTTTTATTTTCATGGGGGTTACAGAGAAGCCTTTGGAGTCTTAATTATTCCAGCAGTTTTGGCTCTTTCAATTTTACTTTTTGCAAGATTCTTGTATCCTTCACCAAAGGACTTAGAAGTTAGTGCTGCTAAGATTGAAACAAAAGGATTAAGCAAGGTTTACTGGATTTATCTCATAGCAGTTGCTTTAAATGGTGCAGGATATGCGGATTTTCCATTAATTGCCTATCATTTTAAAAAAGTAGCAACAGTTTCTGAACAGTGGATACCTGTTTTTTATGCTATAGCAATGGGAGTTGATGCTTTAGCTGCCCTTTTATTTGGATATTTATTTGACAGAAAGGGACTTTCAGTTCTCATTTTTTCAGTAATTTTATCAGCAGGTTTTGCTCCTTTATGTTTTCTTGGAGGATTTTACGGAGCAGTCCTTGGAATGATTTTATGGGGAATAGGAATGGGTGCTCAGGAATCTGTTATGAGGGCAGCAATTTCTTTGCTTGTTCCTAAAGAAAGAAGAGGAGTAGGATATGGCGTATTTAACACAGGTTACGGATTTTTCTGGTTTTTAGGTAGCACTGCTTTGGGTTTATTGTATGATTTTTCAATCTCTGCCCTGATAATTTTTTCAGTGATTCTTCAGCTTTCCTCCATACCCTTTCTTATGAAGGTAAGAAAAATGTTACACTAAAAATTAAATGAAGTGGATTTTTGTATCCTATACAGTTCCTTCAAATCCTTCAAGGGCAAGGGTTTTTATATGGAGGGAACTCAGAAAACTTGGTGCTATTAACTATCAGACAGTATGGGTTTTGCCTTACTCAAAAGATATTTCTGATAAAATTCAAAATCTAAAGAAAGTAATTGAAAACTATGGAGGGCAGGCTCTTTTATTAGAAGGAAAGGTTTTGAATAAAGAAGAGGAAGAAAAAATTTTAAAAGCTTTTATTGAGGCAAGAAACAAAGAATACAAAGAAGTAATTGAAAAATGTGAGGACTTCTTCAAAGAGATTTCCTTTGAAATTGACAGACAGAATTTCATTTTTGCAGAGGTTGAGGAAAATGAAGAAGAGCTTGAAAAACTTAAAACATGGTTTAAAAAGGTGGAAAAAAGAGATTTTATAAATGCTCCACTGAAAAAAGAGGCCATAAATAAGCTCAAAAAATGCATTAGGCTTTTTGAGGAGTTCTCAAAAAGAGTATATAAAGAAGCCCAGAAAGAATAAATTAGCGGAGGTTTTAAAATGAAAACATGGTTTGTTTATGTCTTTGGTCGCTGGATTGTGCTTTCAGGTATTGCAGGCGCCCTTTTACAGTTTGTTTTAAGTGACTATTTAAAAATTCATACAATTCCTGCTTTTTTACTTAATCAGTTTTTACTTGCCAATGTTTTCTGGTTTGTTGACAAAGCAATTTTTAGATCCCATTTCAATATCCCTGCCTTTTATCCTCTATGGGAAATCAGAGAAAATGTCATATGTGCTGACTGCGGGAAAATTTGCGAAGGATACAGGGTAGTTAAAACAAAAAACTATGATAAACTTCATGACCCTGAACCTGAATTCAGATGTAAAGAATGCAGGGAAAAGAAATTAGAAGAATTAAGAAAAAGGGGGATTGAGGTATAAAAAAAGTGGTGGAGGAATATCCTCCACCGTTATACTGAATTAGATTACTGTTTCTTTTCAGCTGGTTTTGCTGCAGGCTCAGCTTTCTTTGCTTCACCTTTTTTCTCAGCTTTAGCTGCAACTTTCTTTACGCTCTTGGCCGTTGCCTTTCCATCTTTCTCAGTGTATTTTACTACAACCTTGTCACCAGCCTTAATATCTTTAATCTGCTCATCTGTTACTGCTACTGTGAGTTCCTGCTTTTTGCTTTTTACTGTGATGGTTTTGCCAGCTGTGTCAATTGCTGTAACCTCTCCAGTAATCTGGTGTACTTTTTCTTTAGCAGGCTTCTCAGCTTTCTTTGCTGGCTCAGCTGGTTTAGCTGGCTCGGCTGGTTTTGCTTGAGCAAACGCTGCTGTTACTGAGAAAGCAAATATAAGAGCCATTACCAATGCTATAATTTTCTTCATCTTCTTCAATCACCTCCTTTCTTTTTTAATCTACGGGTTTCAGTTTTTAGCTCATTAAAAATATAAAACAAATTTTATGCCACTTCAGAAAATTCATAGTATTATTAGAATTTGAAACTTATTTTTTAAAAAAATTCGTCATTTCACGAAATTTTTCGTCATTTCACGAATATTATCAGAAAGTCCGAATTTTTTTACCCTATACCAGAATGTATCGTAGCTCATTCCGAGCAATCTCGCAGCTTTTGCAATAACAAAGTTTGATTTAATCAAAGCCTTTTTAATTAGCTCCTTTTCAAGTTCTTCATAATTAATTCCCTCATCTGGTATATATATATCCAGAAGATTTTTATGAGTTGATATTTTTATTTCATCCTGAATGTCATCAAATGTTATTTTATCTTTTTCACATATTATTATTGCTCTTTCAATAACACTTTCAAGCTGCCTTATATTTCCTGGCCAGGAATAATTTAAAAGAGCTTCCATTGCCGAATTCTCAATGCCATTAATTCTTTTGCCCAATTCCTTAGAATATTTTTCTATAAAAAAGTTTACAAGTTCTGGAATGTCTTCTTTTCTTTCTCTTAATGGAGGTATTTCAACTGTTACAACCTTTAATCGGTAATAAAGGTCTTCTCTAAATTTATTTTTTTCAATCTGTTCAGAGAGATTTTTGTTTGTTGCTGCAATAATTCTTACATCAACAGTGATTGTATCTTTTCCACCGATTCTTCTTACCTCCTTTGATTGAAGCACCCTGAGAAGTTTGGATTGAGTAGTAAGCGGAAGTTCTGCAATCTCATCAAGAAAAAGCGTACCTTTATCAGCAGCTTCTATGAGACCTATTTTTCTTGTATTTGCCCCTGTAAAAGCACCCGGTTCATAGCCAAAAAGCTCACTCTCTAACAAAGTTTCTGGTATGGCAGCACAGTTTATCGTAATAAATGGCTTTTCCTTTCTTGGAGAATTATAATGAATTGCCCTTGCAATAAGCTCTTTACCTGTCCCGCTTTCCCCATATATAAGTACAGTTGCATTGGTGGGAGTTACTTTTTTGACAATATCAAGAATTTGAAGCATTTTTCTTGATTTACCAATAATTCCATCAATTTTAAATCTTCCGTAAAGTTCCTTTCTAAGTCTTAAATTTTCTTTAATCAGATTCATTCTTTCTTCTGCTTTCTTTATTGTTACCAGAAGAACTTCTTTATCAAGTGGTTTTGTCAGGTAATCAAATGCACCTTTTTTGATGGCTTCAACTGCTGATGATATTGTTCCAAAAGCTGTGATTACAACTGTAGCAGGACGGAAAGGTTCTTCAGGAAGATTATTGAGAATTTCCATTCCATTCTGACTTCCAAGTTTCAGGTCAGTAAGGATTATTTCTGGAATCGTATCATTAATTATTCTTCTTGCTTCCTCAAGTGATGAGGCTGTGTATACAGTATATCCTTCCTCAGAAAGAATGGTAGAGAGTATTTCTCTTTGTAAGGGTTCATCATCTATTATCAGTATGGATGTCATAGCTATATTTTAAACTGGCAGATAAATTCTTACCTCACTCCCCTGTCCTTTTTTACTTATAAACTCTATCCTGCCTCCATGCTCTTCAATAACTTTTTTCGCCAGCGGAAGCCCCAGTCCGAGTCCTTCCTTCTTAGTAGAGAAAAAGGGTTCAAAAACTTTCTCTACTAATTCTTCAGATATACCAGAACCTGTATCAGATATCTTTATTATAATCTCATCC
>CAZDXM010000007.1:0-1959 GCA_964509535.1 uncultured Thermodesulfovibrio sp.
TAGCTATATTTTTGAATTCCTTTAAAGTATTAATTGATGTTTCTACTGAATCATGATCAATAAATTTCTTTCCTGTCAGATTTTTGCCCAGGCGCGTTACAGTTCTTGCTGAATAAATTTTATTAATTTTATTTCCTTCTATATTACCTACAAGCAATCTTAAAGTATTACTTCCTATATCTATAACCGCTATATTTTCAGTATGCCTCATAATAAATATTCACTATTTCAACAACTGCTTTATTTAAAGGAACCATTTTTGTCTCCTTGTTTCTTCTTTTTTTAATTTCAACCTTATTTTCTTTAAGCCCTTTTTCTCCAACTATAACATGAACAGGTATTCCTATAAGATCTGCATCCTTGAATTTTACTCCTGGACGTTCATCTCTATCATCAATCAAAACTTCCATGTGCCTATCTGCAAAGCTATTATATATTTCACCCACTTTTTCGTATAATTCCATTGCAACTCTAAGAGCTTTTTCATCTCCCATACTAAGAGGAATAATCTCAATATCAAACGGAGATATGCTTTTAGGCCATATAATTCCATCTTTGTCATTATTCTGTTCTATTGCTGCAGCTGCAACCCTTGCAGGCCCGATACCATAACTTCCCATGATGATAGGTTTTTCTTTGCCATCCTTATCTAAATAGTAGGCATTTAAAGGTTCTGTGTATTTGGTGCCGAGCTTAAAAATATTGCCAACTTCAATTGCTTTTTCAATCCTTAAAGGCCTGCCACATTTTGGGCATGCATCACCTTCTTTGACTTTTCTTATATCCATCCATTGGGCATCAAAATGGATTTCAGGGATAATTCCCTGAATGTGATAATCCTTTTTATTTGCTCCTGAAATATAAGCAACTCCTTTCTGTATTGATAAATCAGCAATTTTTTTAATTTTTTGACCCACAGGACCAACAAATCCAAGTTCCACTCCAACTATTTGTTCTGCCTCAGAAGCAGTGGCAAAACTGAACTCTCCTATTACCCTTGCAAGTTTTTTCTCATTGAGCTCCTGATCACCTCTTAACATAACAAGCACGGGACCATTTCTTTCAGATATCACAATAAGAGTTTTTATAAAATATTTTTCATCCAAGCCTATAAATTCAGAAACCTCCTTTACTGATCTTTTATCTGGAGTGTATATTTCTTTGAATTCCAGTTCAACCGGAAGCAGGGAAGGGGGCTGGGATTTTGCAATTTCAATATTTGCTGAATATCCGCAACTATCACAAAGAACAATTTCATCCTCTCCAGCAGGTGTCGGAGCCATAAACTCATGAGATTCCATATCTCCCATTATTCCAGGGTCTGACTCAACCTGATAGTAGTTTAATCCGCACCTTGTAAAGATTCTATGATAAGCTTCTGCATGAAGTTTATAGCTTTTATCCAATCCTTCCCAGTCAGCATCAAAACTGTAACTGTCCTTCATAATAAACTCTCTTGTTCTCAAAACACCACCACGAGGTCTTGCTTCATCTCTTAGCTTTGTCTGAATCTGATACCATATCTGAGGCAGTTGCCTGTATGATTTTATTTCCTTAGATGCAATCCATGCCATAATTTCTTCATGTGTCATCCCAAGACACATATCTCTTCCTGTTCTATCTTTTAATCTAAACATTTCTTCCTTTATGCTGTACCATCTACCTGTTTGCTGCCATATTTCTGCTGGATGAAGAATTGGCATTGATATTTCCTGTGCACCAATTCGTTCCATCTCTTCCTTTAAAATGGTATTTATTTTATTTAATACACGCCAGCCAAGAGGTAAAAAGATAAACAAACCAGCAGCAAGCTGTCTGACATATCCTGCTTTGAGCATTAAAATATGTGATATAGCATTAATTCCTGAAGGAGTTTCCCGCATTGTAGGGATAAATAATTCAGAATATTTCATAGCATCCTCCGTAACTTTGATAGATAAGTATATCATACCTGAAAGT
>CAZDXM010000008.1:0-7435 GCA_964509535.1 uncultured Thermodesulfovibrio sp.
GAAGATATGAAGGCAGAGTTTTTATAGATGAATTTGAATTTATAATAAGAGAAAACTCAGAAGGGAAAGAGATTGTTTTCACTGGTTTAAATTCTGAAGATGTTAAAAATTTTATTTACAGTAAAGGATTAATGCCTTTACCTCCATATATTAAGAGAAAATCCGATGATGCTGATAGAGTGAGTTATCAAACAGTCTATGCAAAACAGAATGGCTCAATAGCTGCTCCAACAGCAGGACTTCATTTTACAGAAAAACTTCTTGAAAAAATTATCAAGAAAGGTGTGATATTGAGAGAAATCACTCTCCATGTGGGTATAGGAACTTTTAAGATGATAAAAGTTGAAGAAATTGAAAAACATAAAATGCAACCAGAATATTTTGAAATAGACCTAAAAACAATAAATGATATTTACAGAACTAAAAAAGCAGGCAAAAAAATTTTTTCTGTAGGAACAACAACAACAAGAGCTCTGGAAGGTTATGCTTCAGGGAAATATAAAGATACAGGCTCTGATGAACACAAAATAAGAGGCAGTACAGATATTTTCATATATCCGGGATACAGGTTTAAGGTAGTTGATGCCCTAATTACAAACTTTCATCTTCCAAAATCAACACCTCTTGCCCTTGTTTATGCTTTCTGTGAACCTCGGATAGTAAAAAATGCTTATAAAGAAGCCATAGAGAAAAGGTATAGATTTTTTTCATATGGCGATGCTATGTTAATCATATGAAAGAAAAAGGTGAGGAGCTTTTAGTAATAAACAAAAAAACATATTTTTTAGTAATCGCAACTTTTGCTATAGTCGGAATGCTGACTGGATATACTGTTGGTTATATTACAGCTCCTCAGAAGGAAGTATATGTTCATAAAACATATGAGACTGAAAAAACAGTTTTACCATCAAATATTGAAACACCTCTAACAAAAAAACAGGAAAATCCTCCACAGGAAAATCCTCCACAGAGTCACTCCTTAGAGAAAAGAGAAAATGTTATGATAGTTCAGGAAGTTGAAGCAACTGAAAAAAAATCCACAGGACAAAAAACAGAGTCTGGTAAAACCACAATGCCTGATGAACAACAATTGAAGAAACATAGAAAAGCATTATACACCCTCCAAATAGGAGCTTTTTCTGATATAAACAATGCTGAAGCTTTACAGAAAAAACTCAAGGAGGCAGGAGTTATATCCTATTTAGTCAAAGAAGATTTTTATAAAGTCAGATCAGGATATTTTAAAAAATTCAAGGATGCAAAAAAAGCATCAGACAACCTCAGGTTAAAAGGTTTTGAAAACTTTATAACCAGAACATCCAAGACTTTAAAAGGAGGATAACAATAGCACGAATAATTGAACTTGATGAAGAAAGAGAATATCCTTTTGTTCATGGAGGATTTGACAAAATATTTCAATTAATTGAAGATGCCATGAATGTTACTCTATCTGTTAGAGGAAACAAACTCATAATTCAGGGAGAGGGTGAAGAAGATATTAAAAGAGCAGAAAAAATAATTGAAGAATTAAGAATTGTAAACCAGCAGGGATACATAGTCAAACCCGAAGATATTGTCCATTGCATTCAGGAACTCAAGGAAGGCAAACCTGTCTCTATACTGGGTCTTTTTAAAGGTGGCATTCCTATTCCTTCAAAGAAAAGAATAATTATTCCGAAAACAGAAACACAGAAAGAATATATGGAGGCAATGTTAAAATATGACATTGTCTTCGGCATCGGACCTGCTGGGACAGGAAAAACCTATCTTGCAATGGCTATGGCAATTCATTTTCTGCTCACAAGACAGGTATCAAGAATTGTTCTTGTGAGACCTGCAGTGGAAGCTGGAGAAAAATTAGGATTTCTTCCTGGAGCAATTGAAGAAAAGGTAAGCCCATAT
Organism: uncultured Thermodesulfovibrio sp.; assembly: GCA_964509535.1. Lineage (GTDB taxonomy): Bacteria > Nitrospirota > Thermodesulfovibrionia > Thermodesulfovibrionales > Thermodesulfovibrionaceae > Thermodesulfovibrio. The sequence continues at coordinate 1,903 of CAZDXM010000008.1, forward strand.
TTAAGACCTCTTTATGATGCTCTTTATGATATGATTGAAATTGACAGAGCCTCAAAGTTTATTGAAAAAGGAGCAATTGAGATAGCTCCTCTTGCATTCATGAGAGGAAGAACACTGAATGACTCCTTCATAATTTTAGATGAGGCTCAGAATACAACAACCGAGCAGATGAAAATGTATCTTACAAGACTGGGATTTGGTTCAAAAACTGTAATCACAGGAGATATAACACAGATAGACCTTCCTCCCCAGAAGGTCTCAGGTCTTGTAGAGGCTATAAAAATTCTTAAAGACATTGAAGGTATAAAGATCATCTATTTTACTGACAAAGATGTTGTAAGGCACAGACTTGTCCAGGAGATAATCAAAGCTTATGAAAAACACGAGAGACTCTCAGCAACTTAAACCTGTCACACCTGATAGAACCTATCTGAGAAAACTTATAGAGAAATTTAAGACAGTCCAGAATGATAAAACGGGCAGGAGATTTTTAGACAAACAGGCTTTGTATTCAATTATTTTCTTAACGGTTTTCACATCTGTATTACTCCATGATTATAAAAAAGGTTTTCTATCATTCTTGGGAAGCTCTGTTCTTATTTTTATTCTGCTTGTCTTTTTCTACAGAGACCTGCAAAGATACAAACCAGCTTATTTAAAAAAGAAAAAAATGCTGACTCTTCTTGGAGTGCTGATTATTTTCAATATAATTATCGGCAGAATATTTGATTATTTATTTACAGTCTTTTCAAAGGGTTTGGAAATTGATAACCCATTAATTCATAACTTTGGTATCCCACTTGCTACAGGAGCTGTTATTGTGGTTATGATTTTTGATTTTCATACAGCTATAACATTTTCTTTAATTTTAAGCCTCATGATTGGTATATGGATTAAAAGCTCTTTATTTCCTTTATATGTATTTATTGCCTGTCTCATTGGAGCATTCAGCCTTATGAGGGTGAAAAAAAGAAATGATATAATAAATGCTGGTACATACATTGTTTTATTAACAATGATTGCTTCTTTGTCAATCCTGTTTATTACAGAAGAGTTTTCTTTATCCAATGCTTACTTTTCAGTTATTTTTTCTTTTATTAATGGTTTTTCTGTGTCAGCTCTTTGCTTTTTGTTGCTTCCACTTATAGAAAAATTTTTTAATATAACAACACCTCTCAGTCTTATAGAACTGCTTGATATTGAGCATCCACTTATGAAGCAACTTTCAGTTGAAGCACCGGGAACTTATCATCACAGTATGATAGTTGGAAGCCTTGCAGAATCTGCAGCAGAGGTTGTTGGAGTCAGTCCATTGCTTGCAAAGGTAGCTTCTTACTATCATGATATAGGCAAAATAAGAATGCCTGATTATTTTGTTGAAAATCAAACTGGTATAAGCAAACATGATAAACTTAATCCTCATTTAAGTAGCATGATCATTATATCCCATGTAAAGGACGGAGTAGAACTCGCAAATCAATATAATCTTCCAGAAATAATCAAAGATGTAATACAGCAGCATCATGGTTCAACAGTTGTTACATATTTTTACCAAAAAGCTTTGAAGGAGTCTGAAATCCCACCTGTTGAGGAAGACTATAGATATCCTGGACCAAAGCCTCAAACAAGACTTGCCGCAGTTGTCATGCTTGCAGACGCTGTGGAAGCATCTGCAAGAACCCTTGAAGATCCAGCTCCTTCAAGAATTTCCAATCTGATAGACAAAATAGTAAAAAACATTTTTCTTGATGGACAGCTTGATGAATGCGAGATTACATTAAAGGACTTAAGTAAAATAAAAGAAAAGTTTGAATATATTCTCACAGGAATATTCCACAAGAGAATTCCATATTCTGAAAGACAGGAAAAATGAAACTAAATGTTGAAGTGATTAACAGACAAAGGAAGGTAAAAATTTCACTAAAAAGACTGAAAAATAATAGCAAAAAAATTTTTAAAATCTTACTTAAGTTTCAGGATAAAAAATTTCTCACATTATTAAAAAAAGATATCCTTTTTTTATCAATTTCAATCGTTCTAATAGGAAATGAAAAGATGAAAGAGCTCAATTTCAAGTATAGAAACATGAAAACAACAACTGATGTTCTGTCTTTTACTTACGAAGAACCTTATGAAAACGAGTTTTTTTTAGGAGAAATTTTCATTAATCCAAATCTTGCTAAATCTCGGGCAATACAAAATGGATTGACGCTCTATCATGAAATTAACAGAGTTTTGGTTCATGGAATCCTGCACCTTTTAGGCTATGATCATGAAAAATCAGTATATCATGCAAGAAAAATGCAAAGGCTTGAAGAAAACATTTTAAAAAAACTACAAGTCTAACTCTTCTGGTGTTCCAATTCTTCCAAGAACTCCGCTTGCTGCAGCAACTGCAGGGCTGCTCAGATAAACTTCGCTTTCAGGGTGCCCCATTCTTCCTACAAAGTTTCTGTTTGTTGTTGCAATTGCTTTCTCTCCCTTCGCTAAAATTCCCATATGCCCGCCAAGACATGGGCCACATGTTGGAGGGGATACAACAGCTTGTGCTTCCAAAAATATCTCTATCAATCCTTCTTTAAGTGCTTCCATATAAACTTTCTGTGTAGCAGGTATAATTATCATTCTTACTTCAGGATGAACTTTTTTCCCTTTAAGAACTTTGGCTGCTTCTCTGAGATCTTCCAACCTTCCATTAGTGCATGAACCGATAACAACCTGATCAATTTTTATATGGCTAAGTTCTTTGGCTGGTTTGACATTTGAGGGAAGATGAGGACAGGCAACCATCAGAGGAATTTTTGAGCAATTATACTCTTTAATATCAGCATATTTAGCGTTTTCGTCTGAGTTATAAAACTTATAAGGTCTTTTTGCCCTTGTTTTTACATATTCTTCAGTAATTCTATCAGGCACAATAATGCCTGCCTTTGCTCCTGCCTCAATTGCCATATTGCACATTGTGAACCTACCACTCATTAGCATTTTTTCAATAACTTCCCCAGTAAACTCCATAGCCATATATGATGCTCCATCAACTCCTATGTCTCCGATTGTGTAAAGAATCAAATCCTTGCCTCCCACCCACTTTTGAAGACTACCATAATAAATAAATTTTATTGTTTCAGGAACCTTGAACCAGCATTCTCCTGTTGCCATTGCAACTGCTGCATCTGTGGAGCCAACTCCTGTAGCAAAAGCACCCAGAGCACCGTATGTGCATGTATGGCTGTCTGCACCAATTACAAGGTCTCCTGGAAGAACTATTCCTTCCTCAGGTAAAAGTGCATGCTCAATACCAACCCTGCCTATCTCAAAGTAGTATTTAATCTGATATTTCCTGGCAAATTCCTTTAACATCTTACACTGCTCTGCTGCCTTTATGTCCTTTTGTGGAGTGAAATGGTCAGGTATCAGAGCTATCCTTTCTCTGTCAAACACATCTTTTACGCCAAATTTTTCAAACTCTTTTATTGCAATGGGTGCTGTGATATCATTTGCCAAAACAAGGTCAACCTTGGCATTTATTATTTCACCCGGTGAAACCTCCTTTTTACCGGCATGTTCTGCAAGAATTTTTTCAGCAATGGTCATAGCCATCTGATTCCTCCTCATTAAGCATTTTAAAACAATATTATTGCATAAAGATCTTGATTTAATCAAAAATAATGAATGCAGGATATTAAACAAAAACTTGAAAAATTATATCACTCCTTTGATTTTAATAAGGCTGTTCTGAACGATCCAATTAAGTTTCCCAGGAAATACCACAGTCCCTTAGATATAGAAATATCCGCAATTATTTCTGCCCTTTTTTCTTATGGAAGCATTAAGTGTTTCTGCCAGTTTCTTGAAAAACTCTTCAAAATTACCGGGGAAAGTCCTGCTGATTTCATTATAAATTTTAAACCTTCTAAGTTAGCTGAAAAATTGAATCTGAAATACAGATTTGCCTCTACTCACGATATTGTTGCACTGCTTTATGTTATTCAGCAACTACTCAAAAAAAATAATTACACACTTGAGAATATTTTTTCTTCATCCCTTATTAATATTTCAGTTCCTGTAATGCATGCAATTTCAAACTTTGTTAAGGAAGCCCTAAAAACTGACCTCAAAGCTGTCTATGGCAAAGATATAAAAACAAAAGGATTCTTACACTTCTTCCCTGATCCTGAAAAAGGAAGTCCTTGTAAAAGATTAAATCTTTTCCTTAGATGGATGGTAAGGGATAGAGATATTGACTTTGGTCTCTGGAAGATATTTAAACCTTCCCAACTAATAGTCCCCCTGGATATTCATATTTTTAAAATTTCAAAAAAACTCGGTCTTACAAAGAAAAAAACACAGAGTTTGAAAACAGCGATTGAAATCACAGATTTTTTCAGAAAAATAAACCCTGAAGACCCTTTAAAATATGACTTTATAATCTGTCATGGAGACATTAATGGATTGATATGATTAAAGCTCTCAGCAAGGAAATAGACAGGGCAATCTGGTTTATCACTTCATCTTCTTGAAGCATTCTGTTTTCTTTGTAGCATTTTCTTGCAATCTCTATTGCAGAGTTTGCAATAATGGATATCTCTTTTTTCAGGTCTTCGATTGATGAAATTTTTATCTGTTTTATTCTGGCGTTTATTTTACTGTCAACTTCTTTATCTGAAGCAAAATAAAAAGTAAATGCTTCATCAAACTTTACATGATTCTGTGCATTAAAATTGGCCTCTTTAGGATAAATTTTGCCATCACTTGCAGGATTGTCTCCATGTGGGAAGTTATGAAGAGGTTGGGATAGATCACCGATATAATGTGCGATATTTGCAAGATAATATTCATATATGAGTTGATTGTCTGGAATAGATCTGTCAAGAGATTTCATTTTTTCATAAATATCAACAATCTTCCAGTAAAGAACTCCTGCCTGATGAGGAACCTTGATTTTGAACACTCTGTTGTCTATAAAAATATTTATTTCTTCAACCCTGTATTTATCTATATACTCAGGGGTAACAATGGTATCTGGTGAAGCATTATGATAGTGAAAGGGTGATAGCAATGAATAGCTTTCCTCTCTTATTATATCTGGCATGCATGCAGCTTCAGGAATTTTTATCCCTGCTTTTTTGGCAATATATGCATGAGTTTTGCAATCCCATGCAAGTGATTTTGAAGAAAAAAGTAGTAAAAAAATCAGCAGCCAGTATATATATTTTCTGAGTCTCATGCCCTTGCAAAATAAAAAAATTATAACATACTTTTACTCAACCCAAAATTGCTGATTGAAGTTGTAAAAAAATTAGAAACTGAGGCAGAAATATGCATTACCTTTTTTTATTTCATGGTTTGTTTTTGCCCTGGATACCATGTCCTAACCTGAGAGAGCTAAAAACCTGTTTCCTCACATAAAAATCTAAATGAAATGGATTCGTTGCTTCACATAAGAATCTAAATATAAGCATAACATGAATTATTCCTTCTATGGCGAACAGGTTTTATAGAACTTTCTGTTTTCTTATAAGTAATCATATCA
>CAZDXM010000009.1:0-7720 GCA_964509535.1 uncultured Thermodesulfovibrio sp.
AAACATCTTAAAAGTCTTGCAGCAGGTAAAATGGGGTATTCTACAACAGAAGTTGGTGATTTAGTTGCAAAATATGTAACAGAATTACCTTTGGAGGGATAAAAATGCTTAAAAAGAAAGAAAGATATGTTGTAGCAGTAGTTGGTGCAACAGGAGCAGTAGGAAATGAAATGATATCAGTTCTTGAGGAAAGAGATTTTCCTGTTGACACATTAAGGCTTTTTGCTTCTGAAAGAAGTGAAGGAATAAGGCTTAATTTTAAGGGACAGGAAATTCCTGTGGAAACTTTGAAGGAAGATTCCTTTCAGGGTATAGACATTGCTCTTTTTTCAGCAGGTGCAGAAAGGTCTAAGATTTGGGCACCTATTGCTGCAAAAAGCGGTTGTGTTGTCGTGGATAATTCCAGTCAATGGAGAATGGATCCAGAAGTTCCCCTTGTTGTTCCTGAAGTAAATCCCCATGACCTTAAATGGCATAAAGGTATAATTGCTAATCCCAATTGTTCTACCATTCAGATGGTTGTTGCATTAAAGCCAATTCATGATGTAGCAAAGATAAAAAGAGTTGTTGTTACAACCTTTCAGGCAGTTTCTGGAACAGGTAAAAAGGCAATGGATGAACTTTTACAGCAAACAGTGGCTTTGCTTAATTTTAAAGACATAGAGATAAAGGTTTATCCCCATCAGATTGCCTTTAATGTTTTGCCTCACATAGACAAATTTCTTGAAAATGCCTATACAAAAGAAGAAATGAAGATGGTAAATGAAACAAAGAAAATATTGGGAGACCCTTCAATTAGAGTAACAGCAACAACAGTAAGAGTCCCTGTTTTCAGAGGGCACAGTGAAAGTGTCAATATAGAAACAGAGAAAAAAATTACCGCAGATGAAGTAAGAGAGCTTTTAAGTAAAGCTCCTGGAGTTGTTGTAATTGATAATCCTGAAAAGAATGAATATCCCTTACCAATTTATGCTTCGGGGAAAGATGAGGTTTTTGTAGGAAGAATCCGTGAGGATGAATCCATTGAAAAGGGTATAAATATGTGGGTTGTATCTGACAATCTAAGGAAAGGTGCAGCATTAAATGCTGTCCAGATTGCTGAAGAACTTTTAAAAATGCTCTGAGGAGGAAACAATGTTAAAAGAAAGAAAAGACTATATTTTTACCTCTGAATCTGTAACAGAGGGACATCCTGATAAAATAGCCGACCAGATTTCCGATGCTATCCTTGATGCAATGATAGAAAAAGATCCCTATTCAAGGGTTGCCTGTGAAACCCTTGTAACAACGGGACTTGTATTTGTTGCAGGTGAGATTACAACAGAATGCTATGTTGACATTCCATCAGTTATAAGAGAAACAGTTAAAGAAATTGGATATACAAGGGCAAAATACGGCTTTGATTACGAAACATGTGCGGTTATTACATCAATTCATGAACAATCACCTGATATTGCAATGGGAGTTGACCCAGGAGGTGCTGGAGACCAGGGTCTGATGTTCGGATTTGCATGCAATGAAACTCCTGAACTCATGCCAATGCCTATCATGCTTGCACACAAGCTTGCAATGAAGCTTGCTGAAGTAAGAAAAAAGGACATACTAACCTATCTACGACCTGATGGTAAAACTCAGGTTACACTGGAATACAGGGATGGTGTCCCATATCAGGTTAGAAGTGTTGTTGTTTCAGCCCAGCATGCACCTGATGTTACACTGAGGGAGATAAGGGAAGACATTGTTGAGAAAGTTATAAAGCCTGTGATACCGAAAGAACTGCTTGATGAGGAGGCTGTTCAGTACTTCATAAATCCTACAGGAAGATTCGTAATTGGTGGTCCAATGGGAGATACAGGAGTTACAGGAAGAAAAATAATCGTTGATACATATGGAGGAACATGCCGTCATGGAGGAGGATGTTTTTCAGGTAAGGACCCTACAAAGGTTGATCGTTCAGGCTCTTACATGGCAAGATATATCGCAAAAAATCTTGTTGCAGCAGGGCTCTGTGATAGAGTTGAGATTCAGATTGCTTATGTAATAGGTGTGCCCGAGCCTGTCTCTGTTTATATAAATACATATGGGACTGGTAAAATTGAGGATAAAAAACTGGAAGAAATTGTGAAAAAGATCTTTGACCTAACACCAAAAGGAATTATAGAAAAATTAAAACTTCGCAGACCAATTTACAAGAAAACAGCTGCATACGGACATTTTGGAAGAAATGATTCTGATTTTACATGGGAGCAGACAGACATGGCAGAAACTCTCAGAAAGGAGGCAGAGCTTTGTTAAAGTATGATATAAAGGACATTAAACTTGCTGAGCATGGAAGACTCAGAATAGAGTGGGCAGAGATGGATATGCCTGTTTTAAGAATGATAAGAGAGAGATTTAAAAAAGAAAAACCTCTTAAAGGTGTGAGACTCAGTGCCTGCCTTCATGTAACAACAGAGACAGCAAATCTGATGATTACACTCAAAGAAGGCGGAGCTGAGCTTGTACTCTGTGCATCAAATCCATTAAGCACTCAGGATGATGTTGCAGCAGCACTGGTTAAGTTTTATAAAATTCCTGTTTTTGCAATCAAAGGTGAGGACAGAGACACATACTATAAACATATACATCAGGCTCTTGAGATTAAACCAAATATAACAATGGATGATGGAGCTGATTTAATCTCCACCCTTCATAAAGAAAAGAAAAAACTTTTAAAAAATGTTTTAGGAGGAACAGAAGAAACAACAACAGGAGTGATACGCCTCAGAGCAATGGCAGAGGATAAAGCTCTTCAGTATCCTGTGATTGCTGTAAATGATGCCTATACAAAGCATCTCTTTGATAACCGTTATGGAACAGGCCAGAGCACAATAGATGGAATACTCAGGGCAACAAATAGACTTCTTGCTGGAAGCATTTTTGTTGTTTGCGGCTATGGATGGTGCGGTAGAGGTGTTGCAATGAGAGCAAGAGGAATGGGTGCAAGGGTGGTTGTTACAGAGGTTGACCCTGTAAAGGCTCTTGAAGCAGTTATGGATGGACTTGATGTAATGCCTGTAATTGAAGCGGCTAAAATAGGTGACATTTTCATAACTGTTACAGGAAATATAAATGTTCTCTCAGAGAAAGCATTTCTTAAAATGAAAGATGGTGCAATAATTGCAAACACTGGACATTTCAATGTTGAGATAGATATTGAAGGATTAAATAAACTCTCAAGCTCAAAAAGACTGATAAGGGAGTTTGTTGAAGAATATACTCTTAAAAATGGTAAAAGAATTTATCTTCTTGCAGAAGGTCGTCTTGTAAATCTAAGTGCTGCAGAAGGACATCCTGCAGCAGTTATGGATATGAGTTTTGCCAATCAGGCTCTTTCAGTAGAATATATATTCAAGAATGCAAAAAATCTTGAAAAAAGAGTTTATCCTGTTCCTGAGGAAATTGACAGAGAAATTGCCCGCCTGAAACTTGCCTCAATGGGCATAAAGATTGACAAGTTAACAAGCCAGCAGAAAAGATATCTACAGAGCTGGCAGGCAGGGACATAAAAAAGCCTGGCGGCGACCTACTTTCCCATGACCTCGCGGTCATAGTATCATCGGCCCTGGAGGGCTTAACTTCCGTGTTCGGAATGGGAACGGGTGTTTCCCCTCCGGTATAGCCACCAGACAAAAATATAATAGCATATACCTGATAAAAAATACAATTAAAATTTTATTTATTACAGATATTCCCTGCTTGCCTGAATTGCCTTGAGCTGGGCAACAAGCTCAGACTTTTTTTCTTCTGCAAGAATTTTAATGTAATTGATCAAATTTCCAAGTGCGTGTAATTCTTCCAAGGATAGCATAGACAGTTCATCCAGTTTTATCTCATTTAACATCATTAGAGCATCTTCTATACGATTGTCCTTTAATGCAATTTCTGCACGAATTAGAAAAGCCCTTGTCTTAGACTGTGCCTGCAAGTGCTCTTTTTTGTTCATTCTGGTTTTCCTTTACTTTATTTTTCACATCTTCCCATGCTGCGCGGAGATTATTCAAAATATCTATACACTTTGAAATTATTTCAACATCATTAAATAAATTCGCCCTTACAAGCTCACCTGCTACTGTTGTATAAATTATGCTCAGATTTTCAGCAATCTGCCCACCCCTTTGTCTGTCAAGAATATCATTGAGATAATACATTATGTCTGTCGCCCTGCTTAGTTCAATAGCCTTTTTCTTCACAAGCTCAGGGTTATCAACTCCTTTAATTATTGAATCCTTTGCAATGTTGAGGGAAGCGATTGCTCTTTCATAAAGCATTGTTATAAGCTCCAAAGCATCTGCTCCCATAACCCTGCTCTGCAGATAGGCATCAACATAATTCATTAATCCCTTCCTCCTTTTATCATCTCTGATAGTGTCACAATAAAGTCTTCAAGTCTTGAACTTATCTGATTCATCTGATAAATCAAAGATTCAAGCTGAGCATACTCCTTACGGAGTCTTTCTTCATATTTTGCAAGATATTCCTGCATGCTGGATATTTTCTGATTTATGCTGGTTATCTGTGATTCACCAATATTTTTATAAGTATTGATTGCACCAGTCCATGCATTAAGTTGACTGGTAAAGGAATCTTTAACCGCAGAGATTATCTCTTTTAATTTTTCAGAATCTGAACTTTTCAGATTATTGAGTGCATCACTATTTATTGATATAGTTCCATCTGTATCAGAGTAATTTATTAACCCCGCATTCATAAGAGGGCTGAGGAGATTAACAAACCCTGTTTTTATAGTAGTAATTGTGCTGTCACCTTGAAATTGTGCACCTTTACCTGTCATAGAATTTACTATTGAGACAACAGAGTTATAGTTACTAATAAAACTATTCAAAGTAGTATTTATCTGAGAATAATCATCGCTTATTGTCAGTGTTGCCGAACCTGTATCTTTAACTGTAATATCAAGACCTGTAACTATATCTTCAAAAGTATTTGAAGCTGATACAACAGCTGTTGCTGAACTTCCTATTTTTAATGAAGCATTCTGGGCATTCTGCAATGTTTCAAGGCTACCAAGTTCAGCTGGCAAATCTGTTCCCTCAATAACATAAGAAGAACTACCTTCATCTGTTTCCTTTGTTGAGTCTGCAGAGTTTGCTTCTGTAAGAAGAAGCCTGTAATCATTCCCTGTATAATAAACTGAAGCTTTTACATAGTTCTGGGCAGAGTTTATACTGTTAATAAAATCTTGAAGTGTCTGTCCTGAGGAGTAATTTATATTGTATGTTACATAATTTGAATTGTTCGTCCAGTATTTTAAAGTAAAAGTTCCTGATGAAGAAAAAGTATCAGTTAAAGAGGACATACCTGAAGTGCTTGAACGCATCTCAGTCTGGGCAAGTTTATTTACTGTTAAACTCATAGTAAGATTTGGTGTTTCAGAGGTTGCAGTTGCTGAAAGTATAGATGTATTTGAAGAAGTTGCTTTTTTTGTGGAAAAAATTTTGCTAACATCAAGATTACTGAAAAAGCTCTGCATACCACTGAGTGCGCCATAAAGATTGGAAAGACTTGAAACCTTTGCCTGAAGTAAAGACTTCTTTTGAGTAAGTGCTGTAAGAGGTTGCTGTTTTATCTGAAGTAACTTTTCTATCATCGTTCCTGTGTCAAAAGTCCCTGTAAGTCCTGAAATATAAAGATCTGCCATTTATTAAACCTCCTTGGAATATAAAACTCCTCTTAGTTCTTCCATTCTTCTTAAAATTTCAATAATCCACTCTGGTGGAATCTGACGGATTACTTCCTCTGTTCTCATATCAATAATTTTTGAAATGGGTATCTGAAGCTGTTGGTCAATATCTATCTGAAGATATCTTTCAAGAAGGCTGAATTTATGCCTTATTTCATCAATCATTTTGTTTAATTCTTTCTGAGAAAGAGTTACTCTCTGAGTATCCTTAGACTGGAACAGATCCTGCTTTTGTTTATTGATATTCTGGATATTATCTATCTGAATGGATTCAGCAAGTGCGGTCTCAATCTGAGGTTTCTTAAATGGATTAATAATTTGCTTTTCAACTCCATCCAGCCTCATTTCACTTTCTCCTTAATAAAAAAATAACCCCCTCCAGAAGGGAGGGGGCTTTTAAATTAACGAAGTAGCTGAAGCACAAGCTGAGGCAAAGCATTTGCCTGAGCAAGCATTGCCATACCTGCCTGCATTCTTATCTGCTGTGTTGTAAATGTAGTCATCTCAGCTGCAAAGTCTGTGTTACGGATGATATTTTCAGCTTCCTTTGTGTTGTCATAGGATGACTTCTGAGAATCCCATATTGCCTGCAGGTTGTTGATTACCGAACCAATCTGGGTTCTAACCTTATCAACCTTTTTAATCGCTGTATTTGCTATATCAATTGCAAGCTCTGCTCCAGAGTTTGTCGTCACATCAATACTGTAAAGATTATTAAAACTTCCATTACCCGTAGCTGCTACACCAAGACCCTCCGAAGCACTGCTTATACCTGTGAAATTATAGCTATAGGAATCTGTTCCAGTAATTATTAAATCTCCAACTTTTACAGCAGAACCAGTTGCACCAGCAGTAACTGATCCTGATGCATTATCAAGAAGCATTGCAAGATTAACAGATGTACCAACTCCTGTAGCAGATACAACCTCCACTCCTATAGTTTCACCAGTAGTTGTTAATACAAGTTTATTCCCTGAGTTCGTAGCAGTGATATTCAAGCTATTAGTTGAAGCCTGTGTATTTATCTGGGAGACAAGCTGATCAAGAGTAAGGCTTTCTCCAGCAGCTACTGATATGCTTATAGCAGAAGCAGAGGCTGTAGTAGAACCAACATAAAATCTTAAAGTTAGAGCTGCTGTTCCTGAAGTATTGTCTATTGTGCTAAATTCTGTATCTGCTGTAGAGGTATTTACTGCTCTTGCAGAAATTCCTGCTGTCTGCAAATCTGAGTTGTTGTTAATTGCATCTGCTATTGCCTTTGCATCAACAGCTCCTGTTACACTTGATAATGCACTATAAGTTTTGAGACTAATATTTGCAACAGTTACTGTATCGCTTGAAGAATTATATTGCCAGTTTCCTGTAATCAATGAACCATAAGCTGTAGTTGCGCTTGAAGTAACCTTACCACTTCCATCAACTACATAAGCACCTATATTAGTTGCTTTTACATTTGAAATGCTTGTTGTAATTGTCTGATCTGCTCTTGCTCCATAATGAATAACCTTACTTGCAAATGTTCCATCAAGAAGTTTAATTCCGTTGTATTCTGTATCAGTACCTATTTTCTGAATTGCATCCACCAGATTGTTAATATCACTCTGAAGTGCTGAACGGGCATTTGGGTCATTGATGTCATTTGCTGCAGACTGTGCCTTTGTGTAAATTGTCTGAAGTTTCTCAAAAATCTGACCAACACCTGATTCAGCAATCTGAAGGGCACTTATACCTGTCTGAATGTTACGATTACCCTGATCAAGAGCTGCAGCAACAACTGAAAGCTGGTCTGCGATAAAGAGTCCTGCTGCATCATCTGCTGCTGAAAGAATTCTGTTACCTGTTGAAATTCTTAAAAGAGATTTACTCATTGCCCTTTCATTTCTTAAAAGGGTTGTGTGTGTTACTGCTGCTTCGGCGTTAAAGTTAATTCTTAATGCCATGGTTTAACCTCCATGTTTTTTTATTCAGGACGCCTCC
>CAZDXM010000010.1:0-10904 GCA_964509535.1 uncultured Thermodesulfovibrio sp.
CAATCTTTCAATATTATAAACCTTAGCGAGATCTATTGCAGGAATAATTTTACCTTTTACTGGCAGGGCTCCAACAATATAGTCCGGGGATCCTGGAATGGGAAATATTCGGATTATCTCTAAAACCTGAATTACATTTTCCTTCGGAATAAGAAATTCTCTTTCTCCTATACTGAAAACACAGTAAGACTTTTCTAATTCTTCAGACATTTGTTTACCCTCAATGTATCACAGGATTAAAAAGTTCTGAAGGACTGTATCTTTCTTTATTAAAAAGATTAAAATCAGAAAATTGTTTTATTTCAAAAATAAAACTGCCATGCTGGGATTTCCTTAAAGAAGAAAGAGCTTCTAAAGTTAACTGCTTTATCTCTTCAGATGAAAATTCATTTAATAACCTAAACCCTGTTTTTTGCTTCTGCAAGGTTGATATACCATACACGATCTGCCCTTCAATAAACATGAATTCATAAGCAATCCCGTTCACAAATACTGATAATATCCCTGTTAGTTTATTAGAGTTTATCAGGTTAAAAATCTCATCAAGCTTGAAGAAATCTAGAAAACCAGAAAGAATGAAAGAGGAATCTTTTATCAAACCATATTTTTTAAGAGCGCTCTCAACGGAAGCATCAACCACAGATATGATTTTTTCTGAAAGGTCTTTAAGTTTATCTTCAATTAATTTATCTATCTCATCAGACGGTTTTATTGCTTCCTCTAATTTGGTGGTCTCTTCAGGCATGGATGGGAATAAAGCTTCTTCTGGAATCTCTATGCTTTCAATTTCTTGAGTTTCTTTAATCTCTTCAAGTTCCTGAGGCTCCTTAATCTCTTCTGATAGTTTTATTTCCTGAATCTCTGTTATTTCCAGCTCTTCTTTGGAAGATTCTGTCTTAATTTCTTCTGTCAAATCAAATGATATTTCTTGTATTTCTTCCGGTAGTGAGATAACATCTTCAACTTTTTTTATTTCCTCCTCAGCAGTTTCATATTTAAACTCTGAAATCCTGCTTAATGTCGACTCAATTTTTTCTATCAGGTCTTCAGATTTAAAGGGTTTCATAAAATAATCCAAAACACCGTATTTTTCAATAAATGCCTGCCCAACTGATTCGCCTTTACCAGTGATTAAAATTATTGGAATGTCTTTCAGTATTTCATTTTCTTTTGCAAGTTTACAAAACTGAGAACCTGTGATTTTTGGCATTATGAAATCAACCAGAATCAGGTCAGGCTTCACTGTTGCAGCTGTTTTAAGCCCTTCTTCCCCATCTGATGCTGTATAAACTTCATAGCCTGCTTCCTGAAGAGAAACCTCAGCCAATTTTCTTACAATCGGGCTGTCATCTACTACTAAAATTTTCCCTTTTGACATCTTTTCTCTCCTTCATGAAAATACCTTTAAAAAAGCCTCAGCATTCCTCATTATATCTCCTTCTAAGATTCCAGATGCTGTAGCTACATATCTGCATCCAGCTGCTTTCAAATCAGCAATTTTTTCTTTTTTAATTCCTCCTATTGCTACTACAGGAATATTTATTTTTTTACAAATCAAAGATAGTATATCACATCCTCTGGGTTCAAGTGCATTCCTTTTTGTTGTTGTAAAAAAAACTGGTCCGAATCCAATATAAGAAGCACCACCCTCCTGAGCTTCCTGAGCTTCCCTTAAATTATGTGTTGATATTCCAATTATACCTGAAAATATTTTTTTTGCTGCCTCAAGAGGAAGATCATCCTGTCCGAGATGAACTCCGTCAGCTTCTACAGCTATTGCTATATCCAGATAATCATTTATTGTAAGTAAAGCTCTGTATTTATGTGTAAGCTGTCTGACCTGAAAAGCTTTTTCAACAATCTCCTTTCTTGGCAAATCCTTCTCCCTGTACTGAATCCATCGGATTCCTACTTTTAGCACAATTTCTAACTTTTCAGGTATTTCCTTTGAAGATACTATAACACAGACTGATGGAATTTCAGGATTTATCATTACTTAAAATATTGACAAAATCTGTAAAAAATTTTCCTTTTATAAACTCTGGATGCTGAAGTATTTTCAGAAAAAAATCCACATTTGTTTTTATCCCCTTTATGACTATCTCTTCCATTGCTCTTTTCATCCTCAGTATGGCTTCCTGTCTGTTTGCTCCCCTTGCAATAACCTTAGCAACTAAAGAATCATAGTAAGGAGGAACAACACATCCCTGATAAAGATAACTGTCCACTCTTATGCCCGGACCTCCCGGAAAATGAACAAACTCTATAATCCCTGGAGAAGGGATAAATTTTTCAGGATCTTCTGCATTCACTCTGCATTCAATTGCATGACCTCTGAATCTCACCTGTGCCTGTTTAAATGACAGAGGATAGCCCTTTGCAATTTTAATCTGCTCTTTTATAATGTCAATATCTGTAATTTCCTCAGTAACCGGATGCTCTACCTGAACACGTGTGTTTATTTCAATAAAGTAGGGATTCAACTCCTCATCAACGATAAACTCAAATGTACCGAGATTTTTATATTTTAAAGCTTTAGCAGCTTTTACTGCATACTCTCCTATCTTTTTTCTCAATTTTTCATTCAGCACTGGAGATGGAGCTTCCTCAAGAAGTTTCTGATGCCTTCTCTGCAGTGTGCAGTCTCTTTCACCGAGATGAACGATATTACCCTGCTTGTCAGCAAGCACCTGAACCTCTATGTGTCTTACTTTTGGAAAATACTTTTCAATATAAAGCTCTCCATTGCCAAATGCTGCAAGTGCTTCTCTCTGAGCCATAAAGAATGTTTGCTCTATATCCTTTTCATCATGTACAATTCTCATGCCCCTGCCACCACCACCTGCTGAAGCTTTAAAAATTACAGGTAACCCAATCTTTTTTATCACCTTCATGCATATTTCATCTGAACTGACAGGTCCGTCACTTCCTGGTACAACAGGAATTCCTTTTCTTTTAAGTATCTGTCTCGCCTTTGCCTTGTCTCCTCCGACCTTTAAATTTTCAGGTGTTGGACCTATAAATACTATTCCTGAATTAACACATGCTTCTGCAAACTGAGCATTCTCTGATAAAAATCCATATCCAGGATGAATTGCTTCAGCATCAGTTATATCTGCGGCAGAAAGAATGGCTGTTATGTTCAGATAACTCTGTGATGGATTTGCAGGTCCTATACATATTGCTTCATCTGCGAGTCTAACATGTAATGAGTCTTTATCCACATCTGAATATACAGCAACAGTTTTTATGCCAAGCTCTTTACAGGCACGAATAATTCTTACTGCAATTTCACCACGATTGGCTATTAATATCTTTTTGAAAAGCTCCACTGTCAAACTACCTCAATAAGAAAAAGAGGCTCTCCATATTCAACAGGTTGACCGTTTTCAACAAGTATTTTTCTGATTATCCCTGAAACATCACTTTCAATCTCATTCATTATTTTCATTGCTTCTACTATGCAGAGCACTTGACCCTTTTCAACTCTTGAACCAACCTCAACAAATGGAGGAGCATCAGGAGCTGGAGCTCTGTAAAATGTACCAACCAGAGGAGATGTAACTGTGTGAAGGATTTCTTCTTTCTGTGGCTCTGCAGCCTTTTCTACTTCTCCAGGTAATCCTACAGGCTTGGCAACCTCAATTGGTCCATAAATATATCCTCTTTTAATTCTTATTTTAAAGCCCTCTCTTTCAATGCTCAACTCGGTTACATCTGTGTTTTTTAGAAATGATATTATTTCTTTTATATCTTCAAGTTCCATCATTTACTCCTTTACTTTTTCAATATATTCCCCTGTTCTTGTATCAATTTTTATTAAGTCTCCAGTCTCTATATGAAATGGAACCTTCACTGTAAGACCTGTTTCAAGACGGGCAGGCTTAGCTCCTCCAGAAGCTGTATCTCCTTTGAATGCTGGTTCTGTTTCGGTAACTCTTAGCTGCACAAACATGGGAGGCTCAATTAAAAGAGGTTGTCCTTTGTAGTAAATTACATTAACAATCATTTCTTCCTTTATGTAGTATACTGCATTGCCGATTTTTGTCTTAGGAATTGAAATCTGCTCATAGCTCTCAATATCCATAAAAACATAGGAATCATCATGGGAGTAAAGATACTGCATCTGTTTTTCTTGAAGTTCTGGTTTTTCAAACTTTTCCCCAGCTGGAAAGTTTTCCTCTAAGACTCTCCCTGTTTTCAGATTTTTAATTTTAGTTCTAACAATAGGAGCTCTCTGCTGCATCTTTACATGTTGAAAATCAATTATTTCATAAGGTTCTCCCCTGTAAACAATCTTTAACCCTTTTTTAAAATCCGCAGTTGAAATCATCTGAACCTCCTAAAGAATTTCTAAGTCTCTTGGAAGATTTGTTAAAATTTCTGCTGTTTTTTCTCTCACAACTACCATATCCTCTATTCTTACTCCTCCAAATTCTTCAATGTAAACACCTGGTTCAACAGTAAAAACCATTCCCTGCTGAATTTCCTCATTTGAGTCTCTGTTTATCTTTGGAAATTCATGAATGTCAAGTCCTACTCCATGCCCAGTTGCATGACCGAAGTTTTCCCCGTAACCTGAAAGTTTTATCAAATCCCTTGCTGCCCTATCAATCTGCTTAGCCTGAATACCAGGTCTGCATGAAATAATAGCTTCATTTCTTGCTTTATTCACAATATTGTAGATTTCTTTTTGCCTTTCAGAAACCTCACCTATTATAAATGTTCTTGTCATATCAGAAAAATAACCCTTATATTCAGCACCCCAGTCAATTATAACAAAATCTCCCTTTTTAAGTGTTCTGTCTGAATTCTTCCAGTGAGGCATTGAGGAATTAGATCCTGAAGCCACAATTACAGGAAAGGGCAGGATATCAGAGCCCTGTTGTTTTATTTCATATTCAAGAGCAATCGCTATAGCTCTTTCTGTGATTCCCTCCTTTATAAGTGGCTTTATTTTTAAAAAAGCTTTTTCGGCTCTCTTTACCGCCTCTTTTATATTTTCAATTTCCTCTTCTTCCTTAATTGCTCTAAAATGCTCAACAATATGACTCTGTGGAATAAGCTGGATTTCTTTATTATCGGAAAGCTTTAAAAAGGTTTCATAACTGCAGGAGGTTTCAAAGCATAGCTTTTTTATCTTTTTTTCATTAATAAGCTTCATTAGAGTATCTAACCATGTTTCTTTGAAAAGAACAATCTCTGCATGAGCCTCTTTTTTTGCCTGTTCAAAATAACGAAAATCAACAAGAAGATAACAACCATTTTCTGTCAAAAGAGCAACAGCAAAGCTTCCTGTGAAACCTGTAAGGTAATTAATATTTTTAAGATTGGTAATCAGAAAGGCATCCGATGATGAAGCAATTTTATTAAAAATTCTTTTAACTCTGCTGCCATATTTTTCCAAGTTTTATCTCCACAATCCTGGAAAGTATTACCCCAGCAATATCTTCTTTTGACATAAGAGGTGTCTTTTCTTCAAAAAATCTCTTTCCTTTTTTATAAATTATAATTACCTCATTTGTGTCAGCCTCCATGCCTCTGTCTTTCTGCATAACATCATTCAGAATAATCATATTGAGAGATTTTTCTTCAAGCTTTCTTTTTGCCCTTTTTGTATTAAGTCCAGTTTCAGCAGCAAATCCTACAATAAATGGTTTCACTCCAAGTCCTGAAACTTCCTTAAGTATATCAGGGCAGAGTTTTAGAGGTATGGATGTTATTGAGTGCTTGTATATTTTTGTGTGAGAAATTTTTTCCGGCTCAAAATCCATTGGAGCTGCAGCCATAATTAGCGTGGTTGCGGAACCAATATTTTTTTTAACTGCTTCAAGCATTTGAGAGGTTGTTTCTACTCTGATAAATCTATCAATCTCTGGTTGCTCTAAAGCTGTGGGTCCACTTATAAGGATTACTTCTGCACCTCTTCTTTTAGCAATTTTTGCCAAAGCATAACCCATTTTACCTGAAGATCTGTTTGTTATAAATCTTATAGGATCAATGTACTGTCTTGTCGGACCTGCTGTAACCACAATTCTTTCTCCTTTTAAATCCTTCTCTGTTAAGGCTGAGACAATGGCTTCAAAAATTTTATTTATTGAAGCAAGTCTTCCCTGCCCTTCTTCACCACAGGCAAGCACACCCTCTTCAGGTCCAACAAAATTTACTCCAATATTTTTAAGGTATTCTATACTTTTTTGAACCTGTGGTGATTGATACATCCTCCAGTTCATTGCTGGAGCTATTATCACAGGACTTCTGAATCCAAGAAGCAGTGTTGTAAGAAGGTCATCTGCTATACCAGAAGCATATTTATTAATCAGATTGGCTGTTGCAGGAGCGATAACCAGAGCATCGCAATTTTTAGCAAGCTCAATGTGAGCCATTGGGGCATCAAACATCTCAATCAGCACCTTATTATTACTGACAACTTCCAGACTCAGAGGAGTAACAAAATAAGAAGCTTTTTGAGTTAAAACAGGAAAAATCAGAGCTCCTGAGTCTCTTAGCAACTTTATAAGCTCATATATTTTATATGCAGCAATGCTTCCTGTTATCCCCAGAATTATTTTTTTATCATTTAAAATTTTCATCACTCTGATTTTTTTCTTCAGAAGGCTGTTCAGTGCTTTCAGTAAAAAGTTCTTCAAGCATTTTTTCAGCTGATTCTTTACCATGAAGATATACTTTCAAATCTTTTTCAAGTTCGGAAAGATCAGGAATTGCCTTTCTTTTTTCTTCAAGAAGTTTTTTAACATCAATCCTGTCAATTTTTTCCTTAGCCTTTAAAGCTTCCTCGCCTGTTATATATGGTATCCTGTCTGAGAGAATTTCAAGAAGAGCTGTTGTTGTGACCTTTTTTGCCTTCTTTTCAAGCTTTGTTGGAGAGCCAAGAGAAAGTTCAGCTGCCCTCTGCGCTGCTATAAGCACCAGCCTGTATCTGCTGTCAATTTTTGTTTTATCCAGTTGTATTGGCAGAGAAATGATATCCTGATTTTGTTGCTTTTTCTCCATTTTGTATCCCTCCTTATTTAAATAGTTTTTTTATTGATTCCTGTTTTATTCTGCTGGTTTTTAATCTTTCTGCATAAATTATACAGAGCAGATCATTAACTGCCTCTTCAATATTATCATTTATCACAATATAGTCATAAAACATAAATTGTTTAATTTCCTCTGAGGCTTTGCTCAGTCTTTTTTTAACTACTTCATCATCTTTATCCCTGCTAAGCAGTCTTCTGCCCAGCTCATTAAGAGAGGGTGGAAGAATAAAAATTAAAACGCTTTCAGGATAAAGCTTTTTTATATTTCTCGCTCCCTGAGTGTCAATATCTAATAATATATCACATTCTTCAACCATCAGGTCATTTATAACCTTTTTTGAAGTTCCATAAAGATTACCATAAACCTCTGCCCATTCAACAAACTCTTCATTAGCTATCATGGTCTCAAAAGTTTTTTTATCTACAAAATAATAGTCAACTCCGTGTGTTTCTCCATCTCTTGGTGGTCTTGTTGTATGGGAAACGCTCATTTTCAGATCAGATAGTTTCTTAAGCAACCTCTCACATAAAGTTGTTTTCCCTGCTCCTGAAGGAGCGGATATCACAAAAATTATTCCTTTTTTATAAATTTCCATTTATATCCTTTTAAATTCATTGATTCTCTGCAGAATTGTTTCAACCTGAAGAGCACTGAGTATTACATGGTCGCTGTCAACAATTATGATTGAACGAGTCTTCCTTCCCTCGGTAGCATCTATAAGTTTACCTCTTTTTTTTGCTTCATCCTTCATTCTCTTCATGGGAGATGAACCAGGATTTACCACAGCAACAATCCTTGATAAAAAAACAACATTTCCAAATCCAATATTTACAAACATGGCTATTGAATATTCTGAATCTGTTCTTTAAGTCTTTCTACCTGTGTTTTTATGTTTATCCCGAGATTTTTAACTTCGATACTCTCTGTTTTTGCCAGCACTGTATTAGCCTCCCTCATCATCTCCTGAAGCAGAAAATCAAGCTTCTTACCAACGATCCCTCCCTTTAAAATATTTTCTTTAAACTGAATTATATGGCTACGTAGTCTGTCTACTTCCTCTTTAATGTCAGACTTCTGTGCATAAACAATAATCTGCTCTACTATCCTTTTTTCATCAAGATTAATCTCAGCTATAAATTCCTTTATCCTGTTTTTCAAAAATTCAATATAATTATTATAACTTACTTCCGTCATGGTTTCTAAATTTACTATTTCTTTTTCAAGAGCATCAGCTATCTGTAGCAAGTTTTGCTTTATTATATCTCCCTCTCTTATTCTCATTTGATGGAGTTGCTGAAGAGCCTCAGACACTGCAAGCATCAAGTTATTTGTATCTAACTCATCTTCCTCATATACAAAAAGCTCTTTAAAATTTGAAAACATTGAGATATCAATAGAGCCAAGAATGCTCAGCTCCTTTTTTAACTCAATAAATGCTGAATATAATTGCTTTGCAAGTTTTTTATTCAGATATACCTTACCAATTACTTCTTTTTGATTAATTGAAACAATTATATCTATTCTACCTCTATGAAACCTTTCTTTTATAAGTTTTCTTATTTCAACTTCATAGCCTGAAAGACTTAATGGTAGCTTCATGTTTATCTCAAGAAAGCGGTGATTCTGTGATTTTGCTTCCACCCTGAATATTCCCTTTTCAGAAAATCCATAACCTGTAAGACTTTCTATCAAACTATTTCTCCTTTTATTTTTATGATTTTATGCCTTGATGTTTTACCCCTGATGATCTCAATTTTTGATTTTGGAACATTTAATATCTCTGAAAGGATTTCAATAAGCTCCTTATTTGCCAATCCATTATGTGGCTGTGTTCTGAGTTTTATCTTTAAAGCATCCTCTTCAATTCCTTCAATGCCAGATGTTTTTGAGCCCGGCTTTACATATACCTTTATAATGTATCCATCCTCATTCTTTAAAAAGGGAATTCTCATTTTTTACTAACCAGAAATTATAGTATAAATTACCTGTCAGTAAAGTCACAACTGTTAAAACAACTCCACCCAGTATATCAACAAAATAGTGATATCTGCAGTAAATGGTTGAAAGTATTAAACATAAAACAGGTATAAAGCTTATCCAGAAAAGTTTTTTTGAATAACGCAGCATTAAAAATAAAACAACCAGAGATATTCCCACATGTCCGCTTGGAAACGCATCCCTCTTTATGCCTTCAAGAGAGTTTAAAAAATAATTAATTCTTTCAGCCAGAAATATTCCATTGAGTTCATTCTGAAACATGTAAGGAATGCTGTATCTTGGCCCCAAAGCAGGGAAAATTATATATCCTGTATATGAAAGATAATAACATAAAAGTATGAGAAACAGAGCTCTGTAGAATTCCTTTTTATTTTTAATTAGATAAATTCCTATCATAAAAGGAAGGAAGTAATAAATGCAGTATGAAATCTGCATTAATTCAGTAAGTAGTGGATCTGATAGTTTTTCAAACTCAATATAGGGATAAAATCCTAAAATTAAGTAATCAAGCTGAAACAATAAATAGTCAATATCTCTTGGATTTAAATAAGGAATCAACTCTCCGATTGTATCAAATGCGACAAGGACAGAAAACACAGGCAGTCCAATATCTCTCATGAAGGCCAAAAATACATTATTTTTAATATTACAGAGAAAAATCTGGAATAATACAAGAGAGGCATAAAGAAGTAAAAAATTAAATACGAAGGGAATCCTGTCATGAAAAAGTGCTAACAATATGCACATACCTGTAAAAAAACTGATCTGTAACTGAAATGCTGGCTGAAGTTTAAAAAATTTTTTCATTTTTTCTATTTTAATCTATGGAGATGAAATGTAAAAATTTTATTCAATTTATTTACTATCAAGGAAAAATAAATACTTGAATATTGATTCAAAATTTGAAATAATATTTAAAAATTTTCTTTAAACCATCAGAGGGGGTGATACCTGTGCATAAACTTAAAAAATTACTATTAAAGATGTCATCTCCTGTAACTATTATGTTTGTCCCACATGGAAGAAAAAAAATATTTGGATTAAAAGTGCCTGTCTCTGTAATCTTTTTGTTTTTCTTTTTATGGTTTGCTTTCAATATTTATGTTTTTTCAATAGCAATAAACACCGCTGAATATTATCGCATGAAGCAAAACTTTTCATATATAATGAATAAATTCAATGAACTCAGATCCACAATTGTCTCACTGAAACATGCGGAAGAAGAATTCAAAAGAATTCTATCTGTGAAATCAAAAAAAGAAATGCTTGAATCAATAAATTTTAATCCTTCAGGAGATATTGATATAGAAGAATTAAAAAAACATGCGGAAGAAGCCATAAATGCTGTCAGTGAGATCAAAAAATTTCTTTCTGAGCAAAAGGATATATACAGGTCAACTCCTCTTGGCTGGCCTGTAAAAGGTGAAATTACTTCTCCATTTGGTAAAAGAGAACATCCAAAATTTGGATATGAAGAGATTCATACAGGTATTGATATATCTGTGCATCCTGGAACAGAAATTAAAGCAACAGCAGATGGAATAGTTGTGTTTTCAGGCTATAATGGAAACAATGGAAATGTTGTTATGCTTAAGCATGGTTATGGATTCACCACAATATATGCTCATAATAAACAGAATCTCGTAAAAACAGGACAGAAGGTAAGGCGGGGAGATATAATAGCTATATCTGGAAACACAGGCTCCACAACAGGAGCCCATCTTCACTATGAAATATGGCAAAATAATAAACCCGTGAATCCTTTATCTTATCTAAAGGAGGAATTTTAATGTTTTTCAAAAAACAACAGAAAATAGAAACAGTTATAGGTCAGGAAACATACATTAAAGGTGAAATAACAT
>CAZDXM010000011.1:0-2685 GCA_964509535.1 uncultured Thermodesulfovibrio sp.
CTCTGCAGTCTAGTATATCTAAATTTGAAACTAATTTATCCTGAATCATATTTGAAATTAACTTACCTGTAATTGAATATGACTTAGAACCTTTAAAATAATAACAACTGCTGCCATTAGCATCTGGGTCAATTGAAAACCAAATTTTAAAGGTGAGAAAAAATATTTCTTATTTTTCTTTTCTATGGATAAAAAGATGCTTTTTTGTGCTTAAATTAGAGTAGGTAAAGGTGAGAAGAATTTTCGTTCTTCAGAGCTGGCTTTTAAAGCTATCAATTTACTACAACTTTAAATTTAAGGTTCTGTAACGTTGGTCAAGCCCATGAAAAAGGTTATCTTCTGCCATTTCCTCCTAAATATGATACTGCAAGAACTTTTAAAAGAAGAATAGACAAATATTCCTGCTTTGAGCTTGACAGCTGTTTTTATTCTGTTTGCCACGTATATGTTGGTCAGTTTGTATTTGTAAAAGCATATACTTAAAAAAATAATTGCATACTACAGACAAGAAGAAGTCGCAGAGCACAGGAAAATATTTGGCCACTTCCAGTGGGCAATTAAAATAGATAACTTGTTGGCAAACATTTCTAAAAAAGCCTTAAAGCGCTTACAAATAGCGTTGCTCTTGCTAAAGTCAGCCACAGAGCTAAAGAAAATATACACAAACTATTATATAGGAAACAAAAAAGATTTTATAGAACTTCTTGGAATAATTGCTGAAAATGGCCTTGATAGGCTGGCAGGTGCTATAGATAAACTTAAAAGTATAGGCTTTAGCAGTATAAACACAGATAAAATAAAACTGCTTGTTTAGAGAAATAATAATAAACTCTTAAGTCTTTCAAGTAAAAAAGATGGACAAATTGAAGCATACGCAAAAAATATAGCCAAAGTTTATTTAAGAATTACTTAATTTTCCTTCATGCAAGGAGGCCAAGATAATATGAAAAAGGATAAAATATATGCCGAAATAAAAGAATATGCAAAAGAGATAAAAATGCCAATGCTTACTTCATGCTTTGAAGACGAAATAAGAGAAGCAGAAGTTACAAATAAACCATATGAAGAGTTCTTGCGTGATATTCTTGTCAAAGAATATGACGACAGATATGAAAATGGAAAGAAAAACAGAATAAGAGCAGCGGGCTTTCCAGCAAAGAAATATCTAGAAGATCTAAAAGTTGATTGTTTACCTGAAGATGCAAAACAAAAACTTTCAATACTTAAAAGTCTTGATTTTATAAAAAATGGCCAGAACGTAATTTTTGCAGGTCCACCGGGTACAGGTAAAACTATGATTGCAACCGGACTTGGAATTAAAGCATGTATACAAGGATACCGCGTATTTTTTACAACAGTACCACTTTTAATTAATCAACTAAAGGAAGCAAGAGGAGCTTCAACCCTTCGCTCATTTGAGATGAGGTTTGAAAAGTATGATTTGGTTATAGCAGATGAATTATGTAAAGCTTTACATAATTCATCTTATGTAAAGTAAAATATTATGTAAAGTCAGCTAATAAAATCCCGCTGTATAAACACTTTCTGCAAGATTTAGCTTCACATAATAAATAACTATATTATTGTTTTTAGCCAGGTCAGCATTTCGCTCTTTTCTTTCTTGCTGTACTTCTTATCTGGTAAAAAATTATGGCTTGCTTTTTCTATTGCCTTTCTTTTAATTTCTGAATCAGCTTTTGCATATCTTTCTGTTGTAATGACTGACGCGTGCCCTAAAAAGTCCCTGATATATATCAAATTGACGCCAGCCTGCAACAGATGCATTGCCTTGCTGTGGCGCAAATGGGGAGCTCCCCATTTACGACAATATGGTGAGTAAAGTAAAATGGTGAGTGATTCAGTATTCAAGCATAAAAAACCACTATTTGTTTAAATCACTCACCATTTTAATTATCTCATTTTCTACAAAGAGAGTTTAAAAACATTATCAGGTCAGTATCATCTGTCCACATAGGAAGGTCACTGCTTGGCAGTACATCGCTATATGCTGCCTCTATTGCTTTGCGCTTCATTTCTGTGTCCGTCCTGGCATAGATTTCTGTAGTAGAGCAGTCACAATGGCCCAGAAAATCACGTATATATAAGGTTGACTCCTGATTGAAGCAGATGAACGCTTTTGCTATGGCGAAAAACATGGGGTGTGACAGGAAATGAAATAGTAAACTTTGGATCCTTTTCTGCAAGTTTTACGTATTTGTTGATGATGTAGGAAATACCCCATCGTGAGAGCTTTTGCTTTTTTTGATTTACAAAAAGATAATTATCGCCTTTGCTGATCCCATCATTAACTTTTTGATTGTTAATATAATTTTCCAAAAGTTTTTTTGTTTTGTCCATAATAGGCACCTGTCTTCTTTTGTTTCCTTTGCCAGTAAGGGTAATGACGCAAGGATTTGATATACGGATATCTTTAATTTTTAGGTCAATTAGTTCCTGTACTCTTGCTGCGCTGTCATATAAAACTACCATAAGTACAAGATCTCTTAAGCCTTCTTTAGTTGTTGTATCCGGCTTTTCTAGAAGGATTTTCATTTCCTCGCCAGTAAGAAACGAAACAATTGTTTTAGGTGTTTTTTTGTTAGGGATGTCAAGTATTTTGCCAATTTCATAGAGATTCTGGCAAGACTCTTTTTGAACGTATTTAAAAAATGAATGAAGTGGCAC
>CAZDXM010000012.1:0-2377 GCA_964509535.1 uncultured Thermodesulfovibrio sp.
GTTTTTAACTGTTTTTAAGACACTTTCTTTAATTTCTTCATAATCAACATCTTTACTCAATTCCTCAATAATTGAACTAACTCTATCTTCAAAGTTTTCATCAATAAACTCAATTTTAGATAAAACCTTATGAATGAGTTCACCTCTTGATTTTTCTTGTAAATGAATCAAATCAAAGCTACCTGAATCTATTTTTCCTTTATAGTGTAGAAGTTGCTTTGCTTTTTCTTGTTTTTCTGATATCTTTTTTTTTGTTTTTTCTCCAATTGGTTTATTCAGGTAACCCGATAACACATTGAAGGGATAATTTTTTTCATCTTTTTCATTAATTCTGCAGACAACATAAAGCTCCTTCTCAGCTCTTGTAAAGGCAACATAAAGTTTATTCAAAAGCTCAACAATATCTAAAAGTGCTTCATTATTCTTTATTTTCCTTAGTTCTTCAGATTTTTCAGCAATTTTTTCATTTATTTTAAGAATCTGAATTCTATCTGATTCGTATAAAACCATACCATCTGAGGGATTTCTTTTATTTTCAAAAAACACAACTGTTACAGGGGATTGAAGCCCTTTTGCCTTATGAATGGTCATGAGTTTTACCGCATCAGTGTCAACTGGAAGGCTTATATTCCAGATAGTTTCATCTTCAGCTGGCTCTGAAAAGAAATCTACAAAATCTTTTATATTGCTGAGTCCCCTGCCTTCAAAAAATCTTACAAGTTCCAGTATCTTTAGAAAAGTTGCTTCTTCTTCAGGTATTATCTCAAAAATCTGAAAATTACTTATTGCAGTAGAAACTAAGTCATAAACAGGAAGATAACCTGTCAATTTAAAGAGATTTTCAAAATGCTCCTTCCACAGGGCTGGGAATTCTTTCTCAAAAGCCTTGTAAAGAGGTGAAACATCCCTGTTTCTTAAAAGAAAATCATTTATATCAACTAAGATTCCTGATTTTTCAAGAAGTTTTCTATAAATATCACCCATAATAAAAACAGAGAAAGAAAAATCATCAAGGGGAGAGTCCAGAAACTTAAGCAGATAAATTATCTCTGAAGTAACCTTTCTTTTTCTTACATCCACACTGCTGTAGGAAAGAAATGAAATTCCAAGCTCACTGAGTAAAAAGCTCAACATCTCAACCTGTTCATTCTTTGAAGCAAGAACTGTTATATCCTTGAGTCTGTAACCCCTGTGCATTAAATCATCAATAATATCTTTTAAAAAATCTTTTAATGTGCCTTCATCGCTTAAAAATTTAACCTCCACATAACCATTCTCTTTAAATTCCTCATGTGGAATCTGTTCACAATCATTTAGTCCTGTTAAGTTAGCTGCTACTGCATATTTTTCATCTAAAGCTATGGTTTTTTTAAAGAAATCCTCTGTAAACTTAATTATGCTTATTCTACTGCGGTAGTTAACATTTAGTTTTTCCACAATCTTTTTTGCTGATGGGAAAACATCTTTGTCCTCTAACTGTTTCATAATTTTATAATCCGCTCCACGGAATGTATATATTGCCTGCTTTGTATCTCCAACAATAAATAAACTTCCCTTTTCAGAAAGAGATTTTTCTATAAGAGGCTTTAAATTTAACCACTGGAGGGTAGATGTATCCTGAAACTCATCTATAAAAAAATGGTAAACTTTTTCACCAATCCTGAAGTAAACTTCAGGAACATACTCCTCATTAAGATAACCTGAAAGCAGTTTATTAATATCCTCTATAAATATTTTACCCTCTCTTTTTTTTATCTCCTGAAGTCTTTGATAAAATTTTTCAAATATTTTTATGTATGGCATGAAGTAACTCTGACAGTAAAGCTCTGTATAAAATGAGACCAGACTCTGAAAATCTTTCCAGAGGGATTCAATCATTTCATATCTATCCTGATACTTTTTGTTCTTTTTTACAGGACATGTCTTAATTCCTCTGTCTATTAATTCAATCAGTCTTTTCTCTTTAATTATTCTTGGAAATTCATCAAAAACTTTATTCTGATTATTTCTCTCAAGTCCAGACTTTTTTACTTCTTCTGAAATATTCTGCATTAACTTATAGAGTTCTAATTCAATTCTTCTTTTTTGTTTAAGTAATTCTTCATCAAACCCTGCAATTTCTCTGTCAGTTCTCGTTAAAACTTCATAAATCCTTTTAATTTTTCTGTATATCTCTGTTGCTGGATCCCATACAAAAGAGTTCACACTTTCCTGTATTTTTTCTGTCATCTCTTCAAAAAGCTGTGTCACATCCGGTTGCACTCCCGCATCTTTCAAAAATGAGTCATATGCATACTTCATCAGAAATTCATTATTCATGTGAATTTCAAAATCTGGATTAAATTCAAAATCAAGGGCTGAAGCCTTAAACACATTT
>CAZDXM010000013.1:0-24262 GCA_964509535.1 uncultured Thermodesulfovibrio sp.
GCGTATAACAACTTACTCTCTCACCGCTTATTCCAATGAATTTATAATCTTTCTCTTCAGAAAAACTGATGACGTTGTTGGGGAATCCTTTAATAAAAGGAATAGGGTCAAAGTAATTATCCTCTAATTTTTTTGAAAAAATTTCAACCTTTCTTGAGGGTGTTTTAAATCCTTCCTTTTCATACTTTCTGAATTTTGGCTTTTCATACCATATGCCATTAGGATTTTTTCTGAGTATATCTAAAGATAATCCTGCTGGTTTCAGCTGGAAATCAAGGGCTTCTTCAACATTCTTCCATGGGAAATAATCACTCAATCCTGTTGCCTTTGCAAGTTCAAAGATTATCTCAATATCTGATTTGCTTTCACCAAGTGGCTCAATTACTTTTTTTTGAAGCATTATGAAGGAGTTTCTTATATATGCCCTATTTATCTGGGTTTTTTCAAAACAACTGCAGGCAGGCAAAATTACATGGGCATATTGAGAAGTTTTATTTTTAAAAATGTCAATCATTACAAGACAATCAAGCTTTTCAAGAGCTTTTCTCACTCTTTTTGAATCCATCATTGTAACTGCAGGATTACCAGACTGAACAAAGAGGAATTTTACAGGATATGGCTTTTCTTCAATTATGGCATCAATGAGACAGGACTGAGCATGAAGCCCCCATGTAGGATGAAACTTTTCAAAATGTTGATAATTAAGCATAACAGAAGGAAGATTTGCTATTTTATCTCTGAGTTGAATGTTTTCAAGAGGTATTGGTTGAGGTATAAAATCTCCACCCTGAATATCAATATTCCCAGTAATAGACCTTATAAGACACACTGCACGAGTGGTTTGAAAAACCTGAGTTTGCATATCCAGTCCATTGCCATCAATAATGCAAGCGGGTTTTGTTTTTGCATAAATCCTTGCTGATTCTTGAATTTGTTCAACAGGTATCCAGCACATTTGAGCTAAATCTTTAAGTTTAATCTTTGAAAGTGTCTCACGAAGAGCTTCAAATCCCAGACAATAGGTTTCAACAAAATCTCTGTCATAGAGCCCTTCATCAACAATAACTTTCATAATTGCCATTGCTAAAGCTCCGTCATGAGCAGGTTTTACTCTAAGCCAGATATCTGCCATCTCTGCAAAAAAGGTTTTAACTGGGTCTATTACAATAAGTTTTGCCCCCTTTTCTTTGGCATATATTATAGACTCTGCCATTATCGGTGCAGTGTTTCTATCATTTTTACCCCATATTATTATGCATTTTGAATCTTTTAACTGCGGAATTGTTATTGCTCCGTAAGTATAGGTGTGTGCCATCTCTCTTGCCACAAAACAAACTGAACCATTACCAATAGCATTGGGAGAACCAAGTGCGCTCATGAATCTTACTGAATAATCCCATGAAGTTCCCCAGTCAGCAGCCATGCCTCTTAGGAGAGCTATAGATTGAGGAGAATATCTGTTTTTTGTTTTTTCTATTTTTTCTCCAATAAAATTAAGAGCTTCCTCCCAGCTTACTTCTCTGAAGTCTTTTTTTAAATTTTCTCTTAATAGAGGCTTTAAAATTCTATCCTTAGAGTAAACAATATTCTTTGCATTAATTAATTTTGGACAGGTTATAGTTTTTTCAAAAGGGGTGATTCTTTCTGCAGATTGAAGCTGTCCATCAATGACTTCTACTTCAACAGCACAGCAGGCTGAACATAGTCTACAAATTGTTATTTCTTTCATAAAACTTCCGGCTATCTTATTGCCTTAACATAGAGACTTTTTATTAACTCGGAGTGATTTCTGTGATTTCTTATTTTCCAGCTGACTTTTCCTTTATCAGTAACTTTCCACGGTGGATTTATGTAGTTACGGTAACCCTCAAGAATTTTTGCCACATTATCATGCCCGAATCCGATGAACTCTCCTTCTGTCTTCCCTCCAAGCCATTCCCTGATATCAGCAACCTCTTCAGACCATGAGAAAGGATCGGATATTAAAATCTGCGATTCTCTGAGTGCAGATACTCTGTTCATCTCTTTAAGATGTCTCATTGGATAAGTAACTTTATCAAGAACATTTAGAGAAGCAACTTTTGTAAAAATCCCCTTGGGAAAGGGAATATTAAGTGCATCGGCAACAATAAAATCCAAATTATTGTGCTTTATTTGTTCTGGCAGTTTTATCTCAACAGTGGAAGTAATATTACCCTCCTCAGTAAGCTCAAAAGTTATATTCCCCTTTTTAATTAATTCCCTGGCAGTCTTTATAAAAGAAAGTGAAAGGTCAAAACCAATGGAAAAATCACTTTTCTCAGTCATCTCTAAGGTAAATCTTCCTACAGCACAGCCAATGTCAAGGGAGATTCCCTTACTTTTTTGCATCAATTTTACCCATTCTGGATAAGCAGGGAGCCATTCCATATCATTTAGCCAGTCTCCATAATGACTCCAAAGATAGGAAGATAGAACTTTTGGTTTTTCATATTTGTTGTTTCTGTCTAACGAGAAATTTGAATCCTTTATCAATATAGCAATTCCATCATCAATTATGTAATTTTTTCCACACTTTTTGCAGTTAAGGAAGCCTGATATAACATCTTCTGCTTCTTCTCTTTTTATTTCAAGTTTCAGTGGAATTTCTTCTGGAAGGCAGAAAGGACATATTAAAAGCTCTTTTAGTATTTTTTTCATTTAGCCTCCACTTATATTATATTTATTTTAATTATAAAAAGATTATATATTGACAAGCAAAGTTTAAATTGATATCATTGAATATAAACACTTAAAAGAGGAGGCAAATATGCCCTATGAGGCAAAAGATTATTCAAAGTTAATCGGGATGCAGGGATTTAGTGAAGCACTCCTTAAAAATCATTTCACTCTTTATCAGGGTTATGTTACTAATACAAATAAGGTTCTTGAAATTCTTGACGGAATGATTAGAGAAGGGCGAACAGGCACTCCAGAGTATGCAGAGATTAAAAGAAGGCTTGGATGGGAGTGGAATGGAGTGAGGCTGCATGAATACTACTTTGAAAATCTTGGGGGTGATGGAATTTTTCCTCAGGATAGCAAACTAGATAAGCTAATCAATGAAAACTTTGGCAGTTTTGAAAACTGGATGAAAGATTTTAAGGCAACAGGGACAATGCGTGGAATTGGATGGGTGATTCTTTATCAGGATACCTTATCTGGTAAATTACTTAACTTCTGGATTAATGAACATGATGTTGGACATCCTTCAGGTTGTAATCCTCTCCTTATTATGGATGTTTTTGAACATGCCTTCATGATTGACTACGGACTTAAACGTGCAGACTACATTGAAGCCTTTTTTAAAAACATTAACTGGAAAGAAGTAGAAAAAAGACTAAAATAGGAGGTTTTATCATGGCTTACACAGTTGTAGCATTAAAAGAAAAAATTCTTGAGATGTATCCAGAGATTAAGAAAAAAGGTATATCACTAAGTATATCCTTCAGCAAAGAAAAGAATGCCTATGTTTTAAAATTAAAGAAAAAAAATCAGGAACTCATAACCTACCTTGATAAGAGGGATGCAGATGACTGCATGAATAATGTAAAGTGTGTTTATTTAGGGGTTCAGTTTGGACAGTTTATTAAAAACTTTGAAGAGAAAGCTAAATTTGAACGAGGAAAAGTTACAGGAGGAATCACTTTAACGAAGTATAAGGAAATGAAAATAAATATAGATGACGAAGGATACCTCAAAAACTTTGATGAATGGAATGAGGAAGTTGCACAGACACTTGCAGAAAGAGAAGGATTGGGAACTCTTACAAAAGAACAGCTTGATATATTGCGTTTTATAAGAAATTACTACAAAACCTATAATTTCTTCCCTCTGCTTAATGCAGTATGTAAGAATGTTCATCAACCAAAGAAATGCGTTGCAGAGAAATTTATTGATCCTCTTGTTGCATGGAAACTTGCAGGACTGCCAAAGCCTGATGAAACAACCATTAATATTGTTAAATACGGCGCGACTCCATAATATATCACTTCAAAAAATGGTGGAAAGGTATGCAAATTATAAGAAATAATCTGGAACTACAAAAATTTATAAAAAAATTGCATAGAAGGTCATTATCTCAGCCCCAGATTGAAACCGAAATCAAAAAAATTCTTTATGAAGTTGCAAAAAAAGGAGATAAAGCTTTACTTAAATATAATAAAATTTTTGATAAACACACCATGCCAATTAAGATTCCTTCAGAGGAAATCATAAAAAATGCGAAAAAAGTCCCAAAAGATGTTCTTAAATCTTTAAAATTTGCTCGTGACAGAATAAGAAAATTTCACAAACGGCAGCTTGAAAAATCATGGCATTATAAAGAAGAAGACATAGTTCTCGGACAAATCATAAGTCCCATTGAAAGAGTCGGTGCTTATATTCCAGGAGGCAAAGCATCCTATCCTTCAACAGTGCTTATGAATATCATTCCTGCTCAAATAGCTGGAGTCAGAGAAATTGCAGTTTGTATTCCAACACCATTTGGGGAACTTAATCCAGCTGTATGTGCAGCATTGAAATTGCTTGAAATCAATGAGGTATACAGAGTTGGTGGAGCACAAGCAATCGGAGCAATGGCTTTTGGAACAGAAACAATCAAAAAAGTTGATAAAATCGTTGGTCCTGGCAACATTTATGTTGCCACAGCCAAAAAGTTAGTATTTGGTGAGGTCGATATAGATATGATTGCTGGTCCGAGTGAAATACTGATTATAGCAGACAGTTCAGCAAATCCCAAGTTTGTAGCCTCAGATATGCTTTCTCAGGCGGAGCACGATGAAATGGCTTGCAGTATAGTTATTACAATCTCAGAAAAAGTTGCTGAATTTGTTAAAAAAGAAATCCTAAAACAGCTTAAAGAGTTGTCTAAAGCATCAATTGTCAAAAAATCATTAAAAAATTTTGGAGCAATTATAATTGTGAAATCTCTTAAAGATGCTTGTGAGGTTGTAAATACTATAGCTCCAGAGCATCTTGAAATAATGACAGAGAATCCTGAAAAACTTCTTCCCTTTATAAAAAATGCTGGTGCAATATTTCTTGGACACTGGTCTCCGGAGCCTGTTGGAGATTATGTTGCAGGACCAAACCACACTCTTCCAACATCAGGAACTGCAAGATTTTTCTCACCTTTAGGTGTCTACGATTTTATAAAAAGAAGTTCATTAATAAAAACAGGTAAAAAGGGGTTTAAAAAGCTATCTGAACACATAGAGGTGCTTGCAAGCCTTGAAGGCTTGCAAGCACATGCAAATACGGTAAGAATAAGAAAATTTACTTAATTGAAGACAGAAAATCTTCTATCTTTAAAGAAGGTGAAATCTTTGCAACCTTTGCAAGAATTTTTGATTTTTCTTCTTCTGTTCTGGTTAATTTAAATTTTTCTCTGAGTTTTCTTAACTTTTCCTTACGATGCCTTCTTTTACGAAGCTCTCTGTCAATTAATCTTCTTCCCATAAATCCTCCTAAGTTTCTTTATTTAAATAATCAATCAATTTACTTATTATCAAATAACCCCCACATGGTAATTTAGTTTTGTTAATGAAAAAATCGCATCCGTCTTCTCTGAAATCACACATATCACAAACAAAGGACAGTTTCTGATTAGAAGTACCCTTTTCAAGATGAAATACCTCAATAATGCTTTTCAGTTCATAAGGCGTTACAAATTTTTTGAGATAAAAATATCCACCACACAGCTCGCTTTCTTTACCAGTCTTGTAATAATCACAAAATTTTTTACAGATTAAAAAAGTATAATTCTCTTGTTTCATCTTGTAACGTCAGTCAACCAGTTAAGATAACCTTCAGAGCCTTTATCTATTTTTATTCCTATAATTTCTGGGACTGTATAAGAATGAAGCGACTTTACCCTTTTTTCAAGTTCATCAAATAAATCCGTCTTTGTCTTCACAATCATTAAAACTTCAGGCTCATCCTCAACTTTGCCCTGCCAAAAGTAAATTGAGCGAATGCCTTTGATGATATTTACGCAACCTGCGAGTTTTTCTTCAACAAGAGTTTTCCCTATTTTTACCGCTTCATCTTCATCAGTTACGGTTATTAAAACCACCATGTAATCCATAAAATAATTATAAAAAATTTATAAAGAATCTTAACAGAGGCATTTGCTGGAATTCTCACTTTTCTTTCTGAAAGAGTGATGTATTTATCAATTGAGAAATAACTTCCCTTTTCAATTTTTAACCAGAGATCATCTTTTTTTGTATCTCTTTTTAACTTTTCCATATCCACAAGATTTCCGTTCCAGCAAGCCCAGAGTCTGCTTTTACCTTTTTCATTTAACAGATGAGATGTGCTTTTCACTACAATATCTTTGCTGTGAAATATATCTTTGATATTTATTCCATCTTTTCTTAGAACAATATAGCTAAATTTCAGATAGTTTATCTGTAATCCCACAGAGCTTAAAAAAGAAAGATACCATGGAGGATTCCATCTTCTTTCCTCATAACACCAGTTATCTTCCTTGAGAGCCGAACATGGAAGACTGTTAAGACAGGGACTGTAGGGATGCAGTCCAAGCTCTGTAATAAGGGCATCTCTGAGTCTGTGAAGTCTGGAAGTTCCTTTCTTTGTTGCTGGTTCCACAATAACCAGAGTAAATTCCTCATTCTTGTAAGTGAAAGGTTTTATAAAATTTATAAAATCTTGCTGTGTCATAGCGCTTCTGTCAAATATCTCTCCTAATGAATTTGAAAAAATCATAATATCTGGCTTTAATTCCTTCAATCCAATATATGTCTTCCTGTTTGATATATCCGCTCTTAAAAAATCATATTTGATAGATAAAGTTTCCGGCTTGAGTTTCTTAACAATCTCCTCTCCAATTTTTATTGCATTTTCTTCCTGTTCAATGCCTGTATACCGAATATATTTGGAAGTAACTATATTGTTCTGCCACAACTTAAAAAATGAAACAATTGCTGGAGAAGGTCCGCAACCAACATCAACTATTTTAATATCCTTTTTATGAAAAACAGTGGGATGACTGAAAAGTTCTTTAAAAATACTGTATAATTTTGACAAATTCACAGGAACAAAATAAATTAAATATCCTCTAAGAAAATCTGGATCTTTCATATAATCAACAGGTCTTCTATTTTCAAGAAAGGTAAAGAAATTAGATGTTTTCAAAATCAAATTTTTTAACTGCTGTTTTGATGGAATTTTATTTTTGAATGCAATTTTTAGAAAAAAATCAAAATCGTGCAATTTTGAAAATTTTCAGGGAGACGGAACCGTCTCCCTGAATAAATTGGAAAATTATTTAACTGCCTCTTTTAAAGATTTGCCAGCAGTAAACTTCGGAACCTTTGTTGCAGGAATTTTGATCTCCTGTCCAGTTCTCGGATTTCTACCCTTTCTTGCCTTTCTCTTTGAAACATAAAAGCTACCAAATCCAACAAGTGTTACCTTGTCACCCTTCTTAAGAGCTTCCTTAACAGCGTCAATTGTAGCGTCAAGTGCTCTTGCGGCTTCTACCTTTGTGAGTTCTGCCTTGCTTGCAATTTTGCTTACCAATTCTGCCTTTGTCATACCGGCTTACCTCCTTTTATTGATTTAATAATGGTTTGATGTAAACAATAACAAATTTTTCATATAATGTCAAGTATTTTTTCTCAAAAATTGAAAAAAATTTCTTAGTATTCCTACTATTCATATTTATAACTTTACTAAATCTTTAATTTTATGTTAATTTTTAAAGTTAATACTGTAAGAAAGGTGGTGAAAACAGTGGGAATTTCTCCTGAAAGAAAAAAGGAAATCATAGAAAATTTTAAAATGCACCCCACTGATACAGGTTCTCCTGAGGTGCAGATTGCCCTCATGACTGAAAGAATTTCTTATTTAACCGAACACTTTAAAATTCACAAAAAAGACCATCATTCAAGAAGAGGGCTTATTAAATTGGTTGCTCAAAGAAGAAAACTTTTAAATTATCTTAAAAAAATAGACAAAGAAAGATACCACAAGCTCATTGAAAGATTGAGCCTGAGAAGATAAAAAATCATAAAGAGGTAAGATGTGGAAGTAGAAACCGAAATTAAAGGGAAAAAACTTTCTTTACAAACAGGAACTTTTGCAAAGCAGGCAGATGGTTCGGTTTTAGTAAAATATGGAGATACATATGTACTGTGTACTGTAGTTGCAGACAAAACATTAAAAGAGGATTTAGATTTTGTTCCATTGACAATCGACTATCAGGAAAAAGCTTACTCTGCGGGGAAAATACCAGGTGGATTTTTTAAAAGAGAGGGTAAACCAACAGACAGAGAAATTTTAGTATCCCGTTTAATTGACAGACCATTAAGACCTCTTTTCCCTGAAGGCTTCAATTATGAAACACAGGGAATTGCTTCAGTTCTTTCCTACGGAGATGAAAACTTAGCGGATATTTTAAGCATAATAGGAATATCTGCAGCGGTAACAATTTCTGATATCCCTTTCAACGGACCTGTTGGTGCTGTAAGGGTTGGCAGAATCTATGATGAATTCATTATAAATCCAGACAATGAAGAGTCTCTGAAAAGTAGTCTCAATCTTGTAGTTGCAGGGACAGAGGAAGCTGTGACAATGGTTGAAGGAGGATGCGCTGAATGCTCTGAAGAAATAATTTTAGAAGCTTTAAAAATTGCTCATGTTCATATAAAACAAATAATTGCCTTACAAAAAAATTTACAGCAAATAGCAGGAAAACCTAAGAGACAGATCACAAAAGTTGAAATCAATGAGCAGCTTAAAGATACCATTGTCAATCTATTTTCAGAAAAAATTGAAAAAGCTTTATTTATTGATGGAAAACTTGAAAAACAGAAAGCCCTTGAATCAGTATTAAATGAATGCATTCAGGCCTTAAATACAGAAGAATTCCGCAAAAAACTTTATGGAGACTCTGAAAGGGATATCTCCTCAGAGATTATCAGAATTTTTGATAGATTCATTAAACAAATTATGCGTAAAAACATAATTGAGAGCGGAGTTAGAGTTGATGGAAGAAAACCTGATGAAATAAGGCCCATCACATGCATGGTTGGTATACTGCCAAGAGTGCATGGCTCAGCTTTATTTACAAGAGGAGAGACCCAAGCACTGGTTGCAACAACTCTTGGAACATCAGAGGATGAACAAAAGGTTGACTCTCTTGAAGGTGAAACCTTCAAAACATTTATGCTTCATTACAACTTCCTGCCATTCAGTGTTGGCGAGGTGAAACCACTCAGAGCTCCAGGCAGAAGAGAAATCGGCCATGGTTATCTTGCAGAAAGAGCATTAAGCTATGTTATGCCTTCCAATAAAGAGTTTCCTTACACAATAAGAGTTGTATCTGACATTCTTGAATCAAATGGTTCATCTTCAATGGCAACTGTATGCGGTGCAACTCTTTCATTAATGGATGCTGGAGTTCCAATAAAAGCTCCTGTTGCTGGTGTGGCAATGGGGCTGATTCAGGAAGAAAACAGAACTGTTATCCTTACAGATATACTCGGAATGGAAGATCATTATGGAGACATGGATTTCAAGGTTGCTGGCACTGAAAAGGGAATTACAGCTTTCCAGATGGATGTAAAGGTTTCTGGAATCAATTATGAGATATTGAAAGAAGCACTTCAACAAGCAAGACAGGCAAGGCTTTTTATTCTTAAAAAAATGCTTGAAACTATACCAGAGCCTAAAAAAGAGCTTTCTCCTCATGCTCCAAGAATCTATACCATGCAGATAAAACCTGAAAAAATCAGAGATATAATCGGAACAGGTGGAAAGGTTATCAAGGGAATTATTGAGGAAACAGGTGTAAAAATAGATATAGATGAAAAAGGAATGGTTAGAATCGCATCAAATAATGAAGCATCCGCTTTAAGGGCAATTGAAATCATTAAAGGAATTACACAGGAAGCAGAACTTGGCAAGATATACATGGGTAAAGTTACAAAAATTGTTGATTTCGGAGCTTTTGTTGAAATTTTACCAGGGCTTGAGGGACTTCTTCACATCTCTCAGATTTCTGATAGAAGAGTTCAGAAAGTTACAGATGTTATTAAAATAGGTGATAAAATTCCAGTTAAAGTTATAGAAATTGATGAGCTTGGTAGACCCCGTTTAAGCAGAAAAGAAGCATTAAAAGAAATAGAAGGAAAACCATTATATAAAAGGTCTTAATGATTAAAAAAGCAATCCTTTCTTCAGGAACTCCGATACTAATGCAGAAAATGAATTCTTTTTATTCATTCATGCTGGGAGTATGGATAAAATATGGCTCAAGACATGAACCTTTAGAGAAAAACGGGCTGTCACATTTTATTGAGCATCTTTTATTTCAGGGAACTTCAAAAAGGGATGCAAAATCAATATCACTGAGAATTGATTCACTTGGAGGAGATATAAATGCTTTTACTTCACGGGAATTCACATCTTTATATATAAAAGTTCTTGATAAATATATTCCAGAGGC
Organism: uncultured Thermodesulfovibrio sp.; assembly: GCA_964509535.1. Lineage (GTDB taxonomy): Bacteria > Nitrospirota > Thermodesulfovibrionia > Thermodesulfovibrionales > Thermodesulfovibrionaceae > Thermodesulfovibrio. The sequence continues at coordinate 10,496 of CAZDXM010000013.1, forward strand.
AATTGAATTAATAGGAGACATATTTTCCAATCCTTCTTTCCCTGAAAATGAAATTGAAAAAGAACGCTTCATAATAATAGATGAAATAAGAACCATTGAAGACACTCCTGATGAACTGATTCATGATCTTTTTATGAGTAATATATTTTCAGACAGCCTTGGACAGCCTGTTTTTGGCAGAAAGGAAACTGTCATGAATATAAACCGTGATGACATAATTAATTGTTTCAAAAAATACTACAGTAGCAAAAACTGTATAATTAGTTGTGCAGGTAATTTTAATGAAAATAAATTAATTGAAGAAATAGAAAAAAACTTTATTTTCAGAAATACCGAATCTGTACCAAGGTTAAAAAAATCTACTTTCAATTCTTCAATCTGCGTACATGAGAAAGATTTAAATGAAATTCATATATGTCTTGGCATGGAAGGTATTCCATTTAACTCTCCTCACAGATACACCCTGAGTCTGCTGAATTTAATAACAGGTGGCTGTGTAAGTTCAAAACTTTTTCAGGAGATAAGAGAAAAAAAGGGTTATGCGTATAATATTTACTCTTTTCTGTCATGCTATTCTGATATAGGAATCTTCGGAGTTTATACAGCATGTGAAAAATCAAGAGTTTATGATGTGCTGGAGCTGATTATCTCAATTATTAAAAATCTCAAGGAAACCTTAAATGAAGATGAGCTTCAGAGAGCAAAAAAACAGGCAATATCTCAGCTTCTTTTTTCTTCTGAATCAACAAATTATGTTATGCAAAATTTAGCCTATCAGGAGCTTTATTTGGACAGAATCTATTCAGTTAAGGAACAAATCAGAAAAATTGAATCTATCAAAATATCCGATTTAAAAAATATGGCAGAGTTTCTCAAAAATAAAAAAATTGCCTTAACAGTACTTGGATCAATTGATTCAAAGAATCTGTCAGGAATAAATATTTAGGAGGGTCTTAAAGACCCCCCTAAAAAATTAAAGTTTTTGGGTTTCAAAGTAATACTCAGGTCTGGAAGAAGTATCCCTAAGGGTTGCCTTTGCAAAAACCATTGCTGTTGCTCTGTAAACCATATGTGCCATCTTTGAGTGGGGTGCATAAGCAAAGAGAGCAAATACAAAAACAAGATGAGCAATGTAGGATGCGTATCCAAGGATTTCTATCTCAGCAAGTCTGAGTAACTCTGCAAGAAATCCTGTCACTCCAACTCCAGCAATTATTGTAATCAGTAACCAGTCAAAATAGCTTCCAATACCCTGTGTTGGAGCATTTTTAGCTCTATTTACCATTACCAGAAAAATACCTATTAATAGGGCTATTCCACTTACATTTCCAATAATTTTGACTATATTTGTTTGAGGATAGGGAGATTCCCACCTAAGTATCCACTCATAAAATGCTGCTATACCAGTTGTTATTGCAAGTCCGATAAATGCGTAGAGAACAAAAATATGTGCTGTAGACCTGCTTTTGTTTACTGTGCAGAGTTGGAACTTTCTGTGTAAAAGTATTTCTTTAATTGTTTCCCATATGCAGCCGTAAATATCTTTTCTTTTGAGTTCAGCTCCTGATGCAAGGTCAAGCCAGTATCGTTTAACTCCGTTATAAAAACAGATTAATGCAAAAGCTGCAAGGGCCATAAAAGGAATATCAATCCATGGAACAGCGGGTAAAAAGGCTACATAGGACATCTCTCCACCTTCGCCTCTTGGAATCTCAGTTCCGCTGAAGTAGCCAAGTAATGCCATTTCACCGAAGAAAAGCAAGAGAGGTATTAGGAATATAAGCAATAAATATTTTGGATCAGCAACCCATTTTGCAAGAAACTTAGGTGGTGAATAGTTTTGTATCATTAATTTTCTTACAGCACCAAGAACCTCTCCAGGTTTTGCTCCTCTTGGGCAGTAAGCAGTGCAGTCACCGCAGTGATGACAAAGCCATATATCAGGATTTTTAAAAAGTTTTTCCTTTATTCCCCATTGAGCATAAAGCATTTCCTTTCTGGGAAAAGGAGATTTATCAGGTGCAAGATTACATACAACAGTACAGGTGGAGCACTGATAACATTTTTTCAATGAATCTCCACCAGCCTTTATAATCTCACGGGCAAAATTTAAATCTGGTTTTACAATTTCCTCTGCCATCTCTTCCCTCCTTAGAAGCCCTTAAATGGATTAGGACCAATTTGTCTGATTTTATCCATAAACTCATTTATAATCTGTGGAATTCTCCAGTATTCATCAATTGCTACTTCATACATCTGTACCCTGTCTGCTTCAAGCTGAAGTCTGTCAAGGGTCTCCTGAACCTTACCGAGTCTGTATTTTGCAAGCTCGCTTCCTTTTGCAAAGTGACACTGGTAGTTTTCTCCAAATTTGCATCCAAGAAGAAGCATACCATCCACACCCTTTGAAAATGCATCAGCAATCCACACAAGGTTCATGGAACCAAGACATCTGAGCTGAACAACCCTGGCAGCGGGATCAAGTTTTAATCTATGAAGTGCGGCAGTCTCCATTGCAGGGAATGCGTCATTTTCACAGCATACAACAATAACACGTGGCCTGTCTTCCTCTTCAGGAACAGAAACATTCTTCATCATTGTTCCAATCATATCAACACTGTAGTCCTTGAATGAAACTATTCTTTCAGGGCATGCACCCATACATGTTCCACATCTGCGACATCTGTTAGGTTTATAATATGGGATTCCCTTTTCATCTTCATCAATTGCGCCGAATGGACACTCCTCTGTACAGCGTTTGCATGCCGTACATTTTGGAAGATTTGGATCCGGGAATGATGTATCCCAAGCTCTTGGATGAACTGCCATCCCCTTTGCAACATGCTCAATACACTGTATAGCTTTAAGTGCAGCACCCCGAGCATCTTCTTCAGATTCAGCCATGTTCATGGGCTGGCGAACAGGACCAACTGCGTATATACCAGTTCTTCGTGTTTCATACTGGAAACAGATGAAATTTGAATCCGCAAAGCCGAATCCGCCTTCAAGAAATGGAAGTTCAGGACCCTGACGATATCCAAGGTTAAGGATAAATTCAGGTTTTGGTGTGGTTTCAATATATTTTGCCTTTGCTTCGTCGCCTTTTGCAGCTGCCTCAGCAAGACCTATTAAATATTCCTGAGGTTCCTTCGTTGTTGGAACCATTCCAGTTGCAAGAACCACCATCTCAGTTTCTATTTCAACTTTCTGACCAAGTATGGAGTCCTCTACAGTAACTATTAGTTTATCCCATTCCTCTCTTATTCCTGTAACCTCTCCCTTTGCAAGCATTACTCCCGGAGTGTTCTGAGCTTCCTTGTAGTAATACTCAAGTTTTCCGGGTGTTCTTATATCTTTATAAATAACCATTGCTGTTGCATCGGGATTGCCATCTGTAACATATCTTGCCTGTTTAAGAGTTGTTGCGCAGCACATTCCAGAGCAGTATGGCAAATATTCAGGATCTCTCTGACCAGCACACTGAACAAAAAGAACAGACTTAACAACTCTTTCATCAGAAGGCCTTTTAATCACTCCATTATTCTTTTTTGCAATCTCTTCAAACTCAAAGTTTGTTACCACATCCTTAAACTTTCCATATCCGTATTTCTTTGAGAGATTTTTGGGATCATAAGGTTTCCAGCCTGTTGCCTGAATAATAGCACCAATTTTTATTGTTTCTGTTGAGCCATTCTTAGCAATTGTTACATCAAAATCACCTGGCTGACCATCAATCTTTTCAATCTTTGATGATGTATACACCTTGATCTTTGGATTTGATGTAACTTCATTTACAAGAGGCTCAAGATTTACATCTCCCAAAACTCCCTTTGTATAGTCATCTGTTGGCACTCTTTTGTAAAGTTTTCTTGCAAAACCACCAAGCTCAGCTTCCTTTTCCACTAAAACCACTTCATATCCAGCTTTTGCTGCTTCCAGAGCTGCTGTCATTCCAGAAATTCCACCACCAACAACAAGTATTGATTTTACAGTCTCAATAATATATGGCTCTGGAATGTCTCCTTTCTGAGCCTTTATAACACCCATCTTTACATAATCTTCTGCTGCGAGCTGTTTCTCCTCATCAGACTCAATTGTCCACACAGCAAGCTCCCTTAATGGTACTCTCTCCACAAAGCAACCCGGGAAATTGAATTCATATGTTTTAACTCTTGGAGAACAACCAGCAACAACAACAGAGTTTACACCCTGCTCAGCTATGTCTTTCTTTATTAATTCAATCCCGTCTTTGCTGCACAAAAATTCATGCTCCGCCACAACTGGAACTCTTAAAGCATTTTTTGCAATATTAGAAATTTTTTCTGTATTAATTGCTTCTCCTATACCACAACCTTTACAGATATATAGTCCTATTTTCTTTTCCATGTGTTACCTCCTTGCACCGATCTGAATAGCCTTGAGGGCTGCACCTGTAGCATCTTTTCCGCAACCAGCTACATCCATTGGAGCTTTTGCACAGCCTGTAGAATAAATCCCTTCAGTATCAATGACAAAACCTTCAATTGCATATTTTAACCCAGGAACTTTAATATCAAAGCCCTCTGGCTGCATTCCTGTGGCAAGAACCACCATATTTACTTTTTTTCTTATCTTTTCTCCACTAAGCATATCCTCTGCAGTTACAATAACATCATCTGAATCCCTGTCCTGCTCAACTGCTGCAACCTTACCTTTAATCAGGTTAACTCCTGTTTGTTCCTTAACCTGATTGAAAAATTTTTCATATCTTCCCGGGGTTCTGATGTCAATGTAAAAGATCGTAACTTCAGCATCTGGATTTTGCTCCTTAATATACAGAGTATGCTTTAATGAAGCAAGACAGCAAATATAGGAACAGTATGGAAGATGATTTTCATCTCTGCTTCCAGCGCACTGAACAAAAGCAATACTTTGCACAGGCTTTCCATCTGATGGTCTGAGAATCTGTCCCTGAGTTGGACCGTTTTTTGAAGCCAGTCTTTCAAGCATCATGTTTGTTATAACATTTTTAACCTTACCAAAACCAAGATTATCTATCTTTGTAGCATCATAAGGTTTCCAGCCCGTTGCCACAACAATTGAACCAACATTTACATCAATGCTTTCAGGTTGCATGTTTAACTCAATTGCATTATACTTGCAGGCAGTCACGCATGGAGCAGGACAATCCTTTGGACATACTGCTCTGTCAACAACATATCTTAAAGGAAATGCCTGTTCAAAAGGAAGATAAATTGCCTTTGTTTTGTTCAATCCAAAGTTAAAATCGTTATTCCTTTCAACAGGACAGACCTCAGCACATGCATTACATGCAGTACAGTTTCCATTTACATATCTCGGATTAAGTTTTATTTTTACTCTGTAGTCTCCTGGTCCACCTGATATGGATTCAACTTCAGCCATTGTATAAAAAGTCACAAGAGGATTAACCTTAATCCGTCTGAAATTGATCTCAAGACCACACATTGGTGGACAGATTTTTGGAAAATATTTGTTTAACTGGGTAACTCTTCCGCCGAGATATGGATTTCTCTCAACAATAATTACTTCAGCTCCTGTTTCTGCAGACTCAATCCCGGCAGTCAGACCGCTAAATCCCCCACCAATAACCAAGATGCGGTTTGTTTCAGCACTCATCGGTAGCCTCCTTTAAATAAATTCTTAAACATAAAAATTCGTAATACAGTTCTACCTGCATTACGAATCTGTTATTCTCATCTCTTTTCAATTTGTCTAAAAATTAAGGGGAGGGTAATTACCCTCCCCTAATCTACTCGGATTAGTCAGGGAATATCTGGACGTATGGAACCTTCTTGAGTGTGAATGTATCTGTTGCTGGATCATAAACTGAGTTGACAAATGCGCGCCAGTTGTTGTCATCAACAAAGTCACAGTCGCCTCTGTAGTAATAGCCTGGATAACGAGATTCCTCTCTGAAGAGAATATGTCTTGCATGAGCCTCAACTGAAAGTGTTCTGTGAATGTTCTCCCAGCAACGGAGAAGTTCATGCAGATTGGATGCTGCAAGTCTGTTTGCGTCTTCCTTAAGAAGCTGAAGCTTTGCAAGACCTTCCTCAATCATTGTCTTTGATGTCATGTACCATGTTCCTATTCCACCGAAATACTCATCAGCAATCTTCATGAGTCTTGCCTGATACATGTCAGGCTTGATGTAGTATGGATTAACTTTTGGATCTGTAGAATAGGTCTTGTATTTCTCATAAACCTCATATGGCAGATAAAGTTCTGCTGCAACAGCATTTATATCTTCAGCAATTGTTGGAGTGTATCCAGCATTGTCAAGGATGAATGCAATAGCTGCTTTTGCTGCGATTCTTCCTTCAGCATGTGAGCCTGAGGAGAACTTGTGTCCTGAAGCACCGACAACGTCACCTGCGAAGAACAGTCCGTTAACAGTACCCATTCTGTTGTAGCCCCATGACCACTCAGCAGGTGTTCCGGGAATGTCTCCAGGACCGCTTACCCAGAAACCAGCACAGCCTGCATGTGAGCCAAGCAAATAAGGCTCTGAAGGCATGATTTCAGAAGGAACCTTCTCAGGTTCTGTATTTGTTGCTGCCCAGAGTCCTGCCTGGCCAATGCACATGTCAAGGAAGTCCTCCCATGCCTCAGCCTCAAGGTGTTTCAGCCTCTTGGCATCCATCTGCTTTGCAAGTTCCTGCATGGCAACATTTGTATGCATAAGTATAGGTCCTCTGCCCTGCTTCATTGCCATCATCATGAGGTGGTTTCTAATAGCAGTTCCAAGAGCCTCTGCCCATTTGCCATACTTCTTTACTGCATCCTGAAACTCAGGTGAATCCTTTGAGCAGTAATCTCCACCAACAGCATCTGTTGCTTTTGCTTTAAAGAAGAGGAACCATGCACCAACAGGACCGTATCCATCCTTGAATCTTGCAGGAACAAATCTGTTCTCCATCATTGTCATTTCAGCACCAACAGTCATTCCAAGATAGAAGCCAGAACCTGAGTTCCACACAGGATACCAGGCTCTGCCCATTCCTTCCTTTGTTGATCTCGGTCTGAAGACATTAACTGCTCCACCAGCTGCAACAAGTATTGCTTTTGCCTTAAAGACATATACCTTATTTTCTCTTACACTGAAACCAACAGCAGCTGCAACTCTGTTGGGCTCCTTTGCATCTTTGAGAAGCTTCACAACAAATACTCTCTCATAAAGGTTCTGAGCCTGGCCTGTTGCCTTTCTGTTAAACTCCAGAGCAGCCTTTGCAGCTTCAGCAACTATAACCTTATAAGATTCACCATTGATCATTATCTGCCATTTTCCAGAACGACATGGAGGTCCACCATCTTTAAGCTTTGGAATACCTTCATCTCTTGCCTGGAATCCATCCCTTGACCAGCCATCAGCACCCTTTTTCCATATAGGAAGCCCCCACTCCTCAAACATGTGAACACTGTCATCAACATGTCTTCCAAGGTCATAAACAAGGTCTTCACGAATGATTCCCATCAGGTCTGCGCGGACATATTTTACATAGTCAACAACCTTATTTTCACCAATGTAAGTATTAATGGCACTCAGACCCATTGCAACTGCACCTGAACGGTCAGTTGCTGCTTTGTCAACCATTGTTACCTTGAGTCCTTTAGGTGTTGCCCATCTTGCAGCCTCATATGCAGCACCACAAGCAGCCATTCCACCACCGATAATTAGAAAATCAGTGTCAACCTCAACTATTTCTGGCTTCTGACAGTATGAAAAAGTGCAGCTCTCTTTTTCCATGTTGTCCCTCCTTTGTTATTTTTTTACTCTTTTCTGGCTTCATAGTTAAAGTAGCCAGGCTGTTTAATTTTGTTATAATCAGGCTCAGGAAGTCCTGCATAAATGTTGTCTGCATTCCAGTATCCCTCTGGAGTTGTCCTTATTGGGAATTTGAATCTCTTGAGTGTTCCATTTCTGAATTTGATTGTCCACATTATTGAGTCCTGAGCTCTCATTGGAATAACACTCGCACCAAGAGGACAAAAATCTGCATAACCTCTTACCTCAATTGCCTGCTGTGGGCAGATTTTTACACAGTTGTAGCACTCCCAGCACTGCTCTGGCTCCTGATTGTAAGCCTTCATCTTTTCCCTATCAAGAACCATCAGGTCATTTGGACAGATGTACTGGCATGCAGTTTTGTCCTGTGCCTTGCAGCCATCACATTTTTCGGTAATTACAAAGCTTGGCATAGTCTAACCTCCTTTTTTTGTTTTTTATTGCACTGGTTTTTGTACTGGATTTTTCTGTAGTTCCAGTACATCACTTATGTCAATATCAGGAACTGGAAGCTCTCTATCTTCCTTTGCAACATCGTCCTTAATTGATGGAATTTCTGCTACTGCAGCTTCTATCACTTCCTGTCCTAAAGATTTCTTCTCTACAATTTTCTTAAAAACAAGCCTTTTAAATGCAGCTGGGGTTTCCTCAATAAATCCTCTTGCATCAAATCTTGCCTTGGTAAACTGGTCAATAACTTTTTGACCGAGGTCATCAGAAACCTCAACTACGAGCCTTTTTAATGCACCTCCAAAAATTGGTTCAACTTTTTCCTCAAGGGGAGTGCCCTTTATAGCTGCCAGTCTCTTTTCATCCAATACAACTCCAAAAAATTTAGCCATTATTCACCTCCTTTATTTTTTTAAGTGAGCTGGTAGTTCCATGTGAGGGAGATCAACCTCTAATCTCTCCTCTCTCTCTTTTAGATATTTCTCATTATTAAATGGATATCCAAATTTCTGCCACCATTTTACAACAACTTTATAAACTTCGGGTCTATAAATTTCTGGAGGTGGCATTACACCTTCATTAATAAGTCCTCTTATAAAGCTTCCAGAGTATCTTGAATATATACCCTTATGAGTGCAGTTATCAGAATATGCAAACTCTCTGCATTTTGGACAATACCAGAACTCTGCTATGTTCTGAGGTCTTATATGAAGTCCACCATCAACCTCATATGGTGGTGCATCAAATCCAAAACTCGGAATTCCCTTAGACCATAGAATCTGAGTTGCATAAATATCATAATATTCACCTAATGCTGCATGGTCTCTTCCAAACATGTGGAATGAAATTCCCATGTTCTGTCTGATTACTCCATGAAGAAGTGATTCAATTGGGTTACCATATCTCATATCCCACAGTGTGAATGTAACCATATGACGCTCTGGTTTAATATAGCCAGCAAGATGAACCATCTCATGACCTTCAACAATTGCTTCATCAGGGAAGTCACCAATTCTTTTTGCACCGATTATTGCATTAACAACAATTCCATCACATGGCTTGATGTCACCTATATAAGCTGCCATTTTCATCAATGCCTCATGTCCAGTATGTGGAACATTTCTTGTCTGATGAGCTATAACAGTTGTCCAACCTCTTCTTTCAAACTCTTCCCTTGCTTTCTTCGGTGGATACCAGAATCTGTTAAATGGCTCTCTTATCTTTGGCTCATTAATAATTGTGTATTTTCCGGCAAGGATTATTGGATTCAATGAGCAGTAAATGTTGTAACCAGTATGTTTCTGATCAAATGGAACCTTAACAACTTCGGGATTGTGCTCAGGTGTTCCAAATGTCCTTACTGCAACATCACCTGGTGAAATTTCATAAACTTCTTCAATTTCAAGAATTGCAAAAGGTTCGTCTTTAAGTCTGAGTAAAAGCCAATCGCCTGCTCCTACTCCGAGTTTTTTGAAATCCTCCTCAGAGATATCAAAAAGAATTGGATATGGGAAGACCCATCCACTTAAGAGTCTTCTTTTCTCAAGAACACTCTCAAGCTCAGCCTTTGTCATTGAGCCTTCAACAGGGCTGAAGAAACCATAACATACCGACATAATCTCCCTGTAAACATTTCTTACAGGATTACCCTTAAAAAGAGTGGGTTTAATGTCGTAAACTGCAGAGCATTTTGCCATTAATTTTCTTGCCATCTCAGGATCGCGGACAACCCTCTCAACAATTTTTCCACCATGAGGTGGAGGCAGTGTCTTAATTCTCACATCTGGCATAACTTCCCTCCTTTAATTTACTTTTTTTCTAAGATTGCACAGATACTGTTAAATATCTCATCTATACTACCTGTGCCTGATACATTTTTAAGAATTCCTTTTTTTGAATAATAATCAATTAATGGTTCTGTTTGTGCCCTGTAAACATCAAGTCTTTTTTTGATCGTTTCTTCCTTGTCATCATCTCTCTGGAATAACTCTCCACCGCATTTATCACATTTGCCTTCTACTTTTGAAGGGGAGTAATAGATGTTATACATCTGTCCGCAGGATTTGCAGGTTCTTCTTCCTGTAAGTCTTTTCATAAGGTCTTCAAAGGGAACATCAACATTCAATGCCAAATCAAGTGGAATATTCATCTCAGCAAGCATTTTATCAAGAGCTTCTGCCTGTGCAACATTTCTTGGAAAACCATCAAGAATGAAGCCTTTCTTACAGTCATCCTGAGAAATTCTTTCTTTTACCATTCCGAGAACAACTTGATCAGGAACAAGCTCTCCTCTATCCATATATGATTTTGCCTCTTTTCCAAGTGGAGTACCCTGTGCAACTGCTGCTCTTAAAAGATCACCTGTGGAAATCTGAGGGATACCATATTTTTCTACAAGTTTTTTTGCCTGCGTGCCTTTTCCTGCTCCTGGAGCACCAAGAAATACTAATCTCACTGTTTCCTCCTTTTTGGGATAGAATTAAGAAATTTTATGTTAATAATTTACCCAAATCATTTCCAAAATGCAACTTAAATTTTATAATTTGGTGATAAATTTTGTTTATAAAGTTCGCTCAATAATTTTTTAAACTGCTCAAGAGCCTTTTTTCTGTGACTAATACTGTCCTTTTCATCAGGAAGCATCTCAGCAAATGTTTTTTCAAAACCTTCTGGTTGAAAAACAGGATCATATCCAAAACCGTAACTACCCTTTGGTTCTTCAGTTATTCTGCCATTTACAATTCCTGAAAATATATATTCTTTTCCATCAGGAAAAACTAAGGCTATATAGCATACAAATCTTGCTGTTCTTCTATCTACAGGCACGTTCTTAAGCTCAGTAAGAAGCTTTTTTACATTTTCTTCATCTGTGGCATGATTTCCAGCATATCTTGCTGACTTTACCCCCGGTCTTCCTTGAAGAGCATCAACTTCCAAGCCTGAATCATCTGCTACAGCAGGAAGTCCTGTTTTCTGAGAAGCATATCTTGCTTTTTTTAATGCATTCTCTTCAAAACTCACTGCATTCTCTTTAACCTCTTCAATATCTTCAAAGTCTTGTATTGACAGAAGTGTAATTTCAAGATCACTCAGTATTCTCTGGAGTTCATCCAACTTTTTTCTATTCCTCGTAGCAAGAACTATTTTCATATTTGACAATTCCTCAAAGATTGATATATATTAAAAATTAGCGGGGTGGAGCAGTCTGGTAGCTCGTCGGGCTCATAACCCGAAGGTCAGAGGTTCAAATCCTCTCCCCGCAACCAAATTAATCAAACAATGCATTAACAAAATCTTCTGGGTTGAATTCTTTTAAATCTTCCAGATCTTCTCCAATACCTATAAACTTTATTGGAACTCCTATCTCCTTTTTTATAGCGAAAATCACACCGCCTTTCGCTGTTCCATCAAGCTTTGTAACAACAACACCTGTAAGCCCCACTGCCTCATTAAATAATGTAGCCTGCCTTATCGCATTCTGACCTGTTGTTGCATCCAGAACAAGTAATGTTTCATGAGGTGCTTCAGGAATGGACTTTTTTATGACTTTTTTAATTTTTTTTAACTCTTCCATAAGAGGAAACTTTGTGTGAAGCCTCCCTGCAGTATCAATGATTACAATATCTTTTTTTTTAGACTTTGCATGTTCAAGGGCATCAAAAGCAACTGCAGCCGGGTCTGCTCCACTTTTATGCTTTATAATATCAGCTCCCACCCTGCTTGCCCATATTTCAAGCTGCTCAACTGCTGCTGCTCTGAATGTATCTGAAGCTGCAAATACTACATTTTTACCTTCACTGATGAATCTATATCCAAGCTTTCCGATTGTTGTGGTTTTACCAACTCCATTAACTCCTACAACAAGAATTACTGAGGGAATGCTTTCAAGATTTAAGGATGTGTTATTTTTAAGCAGATTGATTAACTGTTCTTTAAAAAGGCTCTTTAAATCAAGAAAATTTTTAAGTGCTCCTTCCTTTGCCCTATCTCTTATTATATCTATTATTTCCTTTGTTGCTTTAACTCCAACATCTGAAGAAATAAGAATTTCTTCAATTTCCTCAATTGTTGTTTCATCTATTTTCTTTCCTGTGGAAATTACTGTTTCTATTTTTTCAACTATGCTCTGTTTTGTTTTGCTTAACCTTTCTTTTAACTTTTCAAGAAAACCCATCAAGGTCTCCCGAACTCTACACGAAGTTCGTTCTGTTTCTTTAAAATACGGTATTTGAGAGGTTTTTTAAGGACTATGTTTGCCAATACTTTATTTTTATCCTCAGATATAGAAACTTCTTTTATAAACTCAGATTCAAGCTCTACTGGTTTGGTCAGTTTATTTTTAGCTGGATAAACTTCTATAACAACTGACATGATGTTCCCAGATTTTTTTGTTGTTGGAAAATAACCTCCATATTTATGAATATCTGGAATGAACAAGGTTAAAGTGGAAGTATTTTTTGTTTCAACAAGAGAAACATTTTTAAGTTCCAATAGTGTCTCCTTTAACTGTGCTGCTTTTTTGGTTTTAACTTCCTTTTTTGGCTTGACTTCCTTTTTCTTTCTTTTTTCAATCTTTTTTTCTTCTTTTATTTTAATTTCCTTTGAAGGAACCTTTTCATCCTCCACAGTTGCAAAAATTTGAAATTTTTCAGCCTTATCATACATTACCTCTACAGTTGCAACTCCATTCACAAACTCTGAGGGTGGAACTCTGTTTGGAGTAATGTTTCCAGCTCCTGAGGATTTCAGAATCACAGTCTTTCCATATAAATTATAGTTTGACATAATTTTATCAAGCTGATTATATGCTGTTACCTTTATTTTAAATTTCTGCCCCGCTATGATTGTTTCAGGTGAGATAATTTCAAACCTTTTTACTTTTGGTGGAAGGATCTTTACAATATTACTTTCACCTTTTATAGCACTGTCTTTTGGAAATTTAACCAAAATTTTTATGTCTTCAGCTCTATCATAACGAAGGCTTATATTTGCTCTGCCATCTGAAAATGCATAAGAAGAAACTTCTGAAGGGAAAATATAACCTTTCCCTACTGCTACAATATTAAGTTTTTCTTTTTTAGAAGCAAAATCTTTAACAAAATTATTAAACTTATCAATGGCTGATATTGTTACATTAAATGGTTCACCCGCTATTGCTTCAGCTGGCGTCTCTATAACAAAAGAAGCTACATCAGCATTTATAACCTCAATCCTGTCACTTTTGCCTGTAATATTTCTGTTTAAAAGGCTTGCTTCAACATAAAAAACTCCTGTTTTTTCAGTATAAAGTGTAACATTAACATTACAATTATCGGGCAAATAACGGGATTCCTTTATTTGAGGAGATACATCACCCCTGAAAAACAAATTTAACTCGCTGGGATCAAAGTCTTTACAGACAATGTTACCAAACCTGTCCATTCCTGAAATAAGAATATCAAATTTGCTGCCAACCCTTACAGAAGCTGGAGTTTTTATATCTAAAGAATTTATCGGACCCGCTATAACCT
>CAZDXM010000014.1:0-2991 GCA_964509535.1 uncultured Thermodesulfovibrio sp.
ACTTTATAATCCATATTTATCTTTAAGTTCATTTTCTAAAGCCTCTTCGTCTGGCAATGTGGAAATATTTTCTCTACCGCCGTATATTTGGTTTAGAAATTTCAAAAATGCTGTAGTTTTTATTTCTTCCTTTATTTCTACCTCAATTTCTTCTTTTTCTTCCAGTCCTTTGATTAATGGAATTAAAAATCCATCTTTTGTTCTTTTTGCCTTAATTTTCATATCTTTTCCTCCACAGGATAAAATTCATTACCTTTATGAAGGTATATACTCCCACAGTTATTACAGGCAATTTTATTTTCTTCTATAATTTGACCTTTCACTTTACCATTATTGACAAGAACTACTCCACATTTACAAACCCAGCCCATATGTTTTGCTGGATTTCCATAGAAAAGGGCATAGTCTGGGACATCCTTGGTTACTACAGCGCCAGCACCAATCATTGAGTATCTGCCAATTGTTAAACCACATATAACAGTAGCATTAGCTCCTATTGTTGCCCCCCTTTTAACAAAGGTTTGTTTAAATTCGTGTTTTCTTTCAATAAAGGCTCTTGGAGTAAGAACATTTGTAAAAACACAGGAAGGTCCACAAAATACCTCATCTTCCAATATAACCCCCTTATACAGGGAAACATTATTTTGTATTTTGCATCTATCCCCTACTGTAACATCTGGTCCTAACATTACATTCTGTCCGATAATGCAGTTTTCTCCAATCTTTGAGCCTTTCAAAACATGGGTAAAATGCCAGATTTTTGTTCCTTTACCAATTTCTACACCATCATCAACCATGGCTGTTTCATGAACAAAATAATCAGTAACTTTGGCAGTCTCTGTGTGAATTCTCTCCTTCAGGGATTTTTCTGCTAATTCAAGGACTTTTAGAACCCTTATGCCTTCATATCCATCTGTTTTAGGTCTTTTACGATGCTTGACACAATCAATAAAATGTAGTAATTCAAGTTTTAAAGGCTCTCCATTTTCTACAGGGATAACTTCATACTCGGCTTTGTGGGCAATTGGAATTTTACCATCCTTCCATTCTATCTTGTGTGGATATAGAAAGAGTTTTTCTTTACTCACATCATCAAAAACAGCCATGGCTTTTGAGCCAACAACAATCAATTTCTGCTCCTTAAAAGGATGTAACCAGCTTACAAATATATGTCCCTTTATGCCATTCTTAAATTTGATAATGGTAACAGTAACATCATAAATGCCCGGAATAAGATAATCTCCTCCAAAGGCTGATACCTCAACTGGCTCTTCACCAATCAAGTCTAAAATTATTGATATATCGTGGGGTGCAAAACTCCAGAGAATGTTTTCTTCTGTTCTTAGTTTTCCTATGTTAAGACGATTGGAATAGATATATTGAATTTTACCAAGCTTTCCACCTGAAATAAGTTCCTTAAGCTTTATAACCGCAGGATGATACTGAAGAATGTGTCCTACCATAAGTATTCTGCCCTGTTTTTCAGCTATTTCTACAAGTTCTTCACCCTCTGTTAATCTTAAAGCTATAGGTTTTTCTACAAAAACATCCTTACCTGAAAGAAGAAATTTTTTGGTAAGTTCATAATGTGTTACAGCAGGAGTGGCAATGGTAACTGCTTTGATTTCTTTATTTGATATTATATCTTCTATATTAGTTGTATACTCTACATCAGGAAAATGTCTTTTCTGCTCCTCAACAATATCTTCATTACTATCACAGGCAATTCTAATTACATCTAATTCATAGAGATTTCTCAGAATATTTCTACCCCAGTATCCTAATCCTATATGAGCTATAAATCTTTTATTCATGCCTTTACCACCTTTGAGTTTTTATTTTTTATCAGGTTTCTTGTGTCTATAATCAGTCGGGCATTCTCCAGAATGAAGACCGGATCATAAACTGAATGGTCAGTGGTTATAATTACAGCATCGTAGGATGATAGTTTTTCTTTAGTTAGGGCAATAGATTTCATTTTAAGTTGATATTTTCTTAATGGGGGAATTTCAGGAATATAGGGATCATTGTAGTCTACATTTGCTCCTTTTTCTTGGAGAAGTGTAATTATTTTGAGGGCAGGAGACTCTCTCATATCATCTACATCTTTTTTGTAGGCTACACCAAGGATCAGTATTTTTGATCCCTTAATACTCTTATGATTTGCATTTAAAGCCTCAATAGTTTTGTTTACAACATAATAGGGCATACTTGTGTTTATCTCACCTGCAAGCTCTATAAACCTTGTCTGGAAATCAAATTCTCTTGCCTTCCATGTAAGATAAAAGGGATCGACAGGGATGCAATGTCCTCCCAAGCCTGGTCCAGGATAAAATGCCTGAAATCCAAAGGGTTTTGTTTTTGCTGCCTCTATAACTTCCCATATATCTATGCCCATTTTATCAAAAAGAATTTTAAGCTCATTAACAAGGGCAATGTTGACTGCTCTATAGATGTTTTCAAGTATCTTTGCAGCTTCAGCTACTTTTGTAGATGAAACTGGAACTGTTTTCATTGTTATGTTACTGTAAAGGGCAACTGCCAGTTCAAGACATTTTTCCGTATATCCTCCCACAATCTTTGGAATTTTTGATATTGTAAACTCTTTATTACCCGGGTCTTCTCTTTCTGGAGAGAAAGCCAAATAAAAATCTTCTCCTGCTTTAAGTCCTGAGGTCTCAAGAATTTTTCTTAGGTCTTCATCTGTAGTTCCTGGATATGTAGTTGATTCAAGGATAACAATCTGCCCCTTCTTGATATATTTTGCAATCGTTTGGGCAGTGTTAAATACAAAACTCATATCAGGTTCTCTGTATTTATTTAATGGCGTGGGAACACAAATTATAATGCAGTCAACTTCTGAAAGCTCTGAAAAATCTGATGTGGGATGAAAATGATTAGCAATTTTTTGAATTTCAGAATCTTCTATGTGTTTAATGTAACTTTTGCCTGCACATAACTTTTTAACTTTTTCTTCATCTATGTCAAAAC
>CAZDXM010000015.1:0-20056 GCA_964509535.1 uncultured Thermodesulfovibrio sp.
CCTGTTTCCTCACATAAAAATCTAAATGAAATGGATTCGTTGCTTCACATAAGAATCTAAATATAAGCATAACATGAATTATTCCTTCTATGGCGAACAGGTTTTATAGAACTTTCTGTTTTCTTATAAGTAATCATATCAATTAATTGCTCCTGAAGCCTCACAATCTGTCTGTAAAGTTCTGCTGGATTTAAACACTCATATTGCTCTTTGAGTTTTCTTTTTGCTGTGTCAATTATATTAGAAGACTCTAATAGCCTCTGATAAGGAGTTTTTGCAGTATCGTATTTTTTTGTAACTTTACTGCCTACCCTTACCTTTGATACTTGCTTCATTACAGACTGAAAGAAGTTTATATATAGCCTCAGATATCTGTAAAGTTCTTTTAAAACATCTTTCTGTCTTCTGAAAGTTTATCCCAGGAGAGTATTTTGATATTTTTTCCTTTAGATTTTTTAAATGAGGCAACGATTGCTTTTCGTTTAGATTTTTGATGAGGCAATTCGAGGGGTTGACAAAAAGATAAAACCAATGGTAAAAAAAATCGAAAGGGTTTCGGTTTTTAGCTCAAAATCCTGTCAAGGAAAGGAGGTGACTGAGAAGGATGAAAAAGATTCTTGCGATAGTACTTTCTTTAATTCTTATGGTATCCTTTAGCTTTGCTTTAGGATGCAAAAAGGCTGAAGAAAAGAAGCCTGCCGAGGCACCAGCACCAGCACCAGCTCCGGCTCCAGCACCTGAAAAGGCTCCTGAAGCTCCAAAAGCTCCTGAAGCTCCAAAAGCTCCTGAGGCTCCTGAAAAGGCTCCTGAAAAAGCTCCTGAAAAAGCTCCTGAAAAACCTGCTGAGAAAAAGAAATAAAGTAGAAGGATACAAATTAAAAGCAACACCGGGAATTTATTCCTGGTGTTGCTTTAAACTCTTTAAAAGTGTTAAACTTTTTAAAAGAGTGGGTAATCCCACTCTTTTATTTTGGATGGTATAGAGAAATGAATATTAAAGAATTAAAAGAAACAATAACAGAATACGCTAAAGATGTCTGTGAAATAGAAGGAGTTGAACTTATTGACATAGAAATCTCTCCCGGCAGAAAGGGTTTAATTTTGAGAATATTTATTGATAAAGATGGAGGAGTGACCATAAAGGATTGTGAAAAGTTTTCAAGAACACTGGAAGGCATTCTTGATGTAGAGGATCCTATAAAAAGCTCTTATATTCTTGAAGTTTCATCTCCAGGAATTGACAGACCACTTAGAGAAAAAAAAGATTTTTTGAAAAATATAGGACGTAATGTAAAAATTACTACCAAAGAAAAGATAAGTGGCAGAACCTTTTTTATTGGAGAAGTTGTAGATGCTGGAGATGACTGGGTAAGAATTGAAGTTCATGAGCCAAAAATAAAAGGAATCAAGAAAAAAGAAAAAACAGAGCTTTTATTTATACCATTCAGCAAGATATTGAAAGCACAGGTTTATGTAGGATAAAAAATGGGGAAAGAGCTAAAATTTTTAGTTGAACAGATAATGAGAGAAAAAGGAATAAGCAGGGAGGCAGTTGTTGAGCTCCTTGAAACAGCTCTTATTTCTGCTATAAGAAAAAAATACGGAAATAAGTCTTCAATAAAAATAAAAATTGAACCACAGAGTTTTGATATTAACATTTTTGAAGTGAAAAAGGTTGTAGAAAAAGTGAAAGATCCTTCCTCTGAAATCTCAGCAGAAGAGGTAAAGCAAAAATATGTAGATAAAGGCATTGGAGATACGGTTGAGATGCCCCTGTCCATTCAGGATTTTGGAAGGATTGCTGTGCAGACAGCAAAACATGTACTTTTTCAGAAAATAAGAGAAATTGAAAGGTCACTTATTTATGAAGAATTCAAAGATAAAATTGGCAGTATTGTAAGCGGAACAGTGCTTAGGAAGGAAAAGGGAAATTACTATATTCTTGTAGGCAAAGCAGAGGCGATTTTGCCTGACAAAGAAATACTACCGCAGGATAATTTAAGAAGAGGCGATATAATAAAGGCTTATATAGTAGATGTTAAACAGACATCAAAAGAACCTGTTATAAAACTGTCAAGAATACATCCCAACTTTGTAACTGGCTTATTTTATCTTGAAGTGCCAGAAATTCAGGATGGAATAATACAGATAAAAAGTATAGCCAGAGACCCTGGAGAAAGAACTAAAATAGCTGTTACTTCAAAAGACCCTTCAGTAGATCCTGTAGGAGCATGTGTCGGCATGAAAGGAACAAGGGTACAGGCTGTTGTCAGAGAGTTAAAAGGTGAAAGGATTGATATCATCCCGTACAATGATGACCCGAGTCTTTTTATTGCAAAAGCTCTTATACCTGCAACTGTTTTAAAGGTTGGAATAAATGAGGCTGAAAAAAGCGCGGTTGTAGTTGTTGAAAATGATCAGCTTTCTTTAGCAATAGGGAAAAAAGGTCAAAATGTTAGACTTGCATCAAAGCTAACAGGCTTTACCATTGATGTGCTGAGTGAGTCTGAATATGCTCATATGAAACTCAGAGATGCTGATAAAGCTCTTAAGGAAACTGTAGAAAATAAGGAAAATGCTTAAAATTAATGAATGCTCGGGGAACAGATCTTCCCATTCAGTATATAAAAGGCGTAGGACCTAAGAAAGCAAGCCTTCTTCAAAAATTAGGTATAAAAACAGTTAAAGATGCCATATATTATCTGCCATCTCAATATGAAGACAGAAGGAATAAAAAACAGATTTTTGATATAAAACCTTCAGAGACTGTAACTGTCGAGGGCAAGATTGTTCAAATTAATGAAATCAGAACAAAAACAAACCTTTCAATAATTGAAGCAATTATTTCAGATGGAACAGGACTACTGAAGGCAAAATGGTTCAATCAACTTTATATAAAAAAATTATTAAAAGAGGGGCAAAAAATAAAGCTTTTTGGAAAAACTCAGATTGACTACTGGGGAACCTACATAGAAATTCAAAATCCAGAATTTGAAATATCTGAAAAATCATTAAATATGCTAAATCAAGAAATTCTTCCTGTATATAGGCTTACAGAAGGACTTTCCCAGAAACAGATGCTATCAATTATGCAGTCCACCTTAGAATTTGCCCTTCCTTTTATAGAGGATTATTTGCCTCAAACTCTTATAAAAAAATTAAATCTTCCACCTCTTCCTCATGCTATCAGATCCGTGCATTTTCCTCCAGCAAATACAGATATCAAAGCTTTAAATGAAAGAGCTTCTGTTTTTCATAAAAGAATTATTTTTGATGAACTATTCTTTCTTCAGCTCGGCATTCTTCTTTTGAAACAAAATAGACTTGGAGAAAAGGGTATTTCATTTAATCCCGATGGTAGATTGTTCAATAAGTTTCTAAAAAATCTTCCATTTAAACTTACACAAGCTCAAAAGAAAGTAATAGAAGAAATCCTTGAAGATATGAAAAAACCAGTGCCAATGAACAGACTTCTTCAGGGAGATGTTGGTTCGGGTAAAACAGTGGTTGCTCTTGCTGCAATGCTCGCAGCAGTTGAATGCGGATATCAGGCAGCTCTGATGGCACCAACAGAAATACTCGCAGAACAACATTTTTTAAATATCTCTTCATTGCTCAGGGGTCTGCCAGTGAATGTGGTTATTCTTACATCCTCCCATAATAAATATTCCAGACTTGTTTCATCAGGAGCTGCTGAGATGATTATTGGAACACATGCCCTTCTGCAGGAAGATGTGCATTTTAAAAATCTGGGGTTTGTTGTAATAGATGAACAGCACAGATTTGGAGTAATTCAGAGAGCAACACTGAAAAAGAAAGGCTTAAGTCCTGATACCCTTGTAATGACAGCAACACCAATACCGAGAACAATGGCGCTCACTGTTTATGGGGATCTTGATTATTCTTTGCTTGATGAGCTTCCAGCTGGAAGGAAACCTGTTTTAACAAAAATTGTTTCTCCTGATAATAAAAGGCTTATTTATAAAATGATTGATGAAGAAGTGAAATCTGGTGGACAGGTTTATGTTGTTTATCCTCTCATAGAAGAATCCGAGACAATGGATCTGAAGTCTGCAACTCAGGGATATGAAGCCTTCAAAAACATTTTCCCTCAATATAAAGTGGGACTTATTCATGGAAAAATGTCATCAAAACAAAGAGAGGAAACAATGAAGGAGTTCCGTAAGGGGAATATACATATACTTGTTGCTACAACAGTAATAGAGGTTGGAGTGGATATACCTAATGCTACCATGATGATAATAACCCATGCTGAGAGATTCGGACTCTCCCAGTTACACCAGCTAAGAGGAAGGGTTGGAAGGGGTGAAAGAATTTCAAAATGTATTTTAATACCTTATAAATTAACAGAAGAGGCAAAATTAAGGCTGACTGCAATTGTTAACCACTCTGACGGATTTAAAATAGCAGAAGAAGATCTTAAAATAAGAGGACCGGGAGAGTTTTTTGGAGTAAAACAATCTGGAATGCCTGATTTAAAGATTGCCGATCTTATAAGAGACCAGTGGATTGTTGAGATAGCAAGAAAAGAAGCAGAAATGCTTTTACAGGAAGACAGAAATCTGAATTCCTATCCAAAAATCAGAACCTTTTTGGAAGACTTCTGGAGAGGCAAAACTGAAATATTTATGACAGCCTAAAATGTTTTTTTTGAAAATCTTGAAGCAACCTCGATTCTGTTTTTACCAGACCTTTTTGCCTGATAAAGTGCTGTATCAGCCCTATTTATTGCTTCAAATGAATTTTCATCTGGATCAACTTCTGTTATGCCGATGCTCACACTTAGATAAATTCTTTCGCTACCTGTTTTAAAAGGCTTTTTTGAAATGCTTTCTCTAACCCTTTCCAAAGCCATAAACGCTTTTATCTCATCTGTTTCAGGAAGTATTATTAAAAATTCTTCTCCACCATATCTTGAAATTATATCGTTTATGCGCAAAATACTTTTTATCTGTGCAGCAACCTGACCCAGCACCTTGTCTCCTGTAAGATGTCCATAGGTGTCATTGATGAATTTAAAGTTATCTATATCAAGCATTGCAATTGACAGAGGCTTGCCACTTCTTCTTGCTCTTGCCATTTCTTCAACCAATCTATTCATGCCTGTTATTCTGTTGTAAACAGACGTTAATTCATCAAAATAAAGTTGCATTTCAATTTTTTCAAAAGATTGCTGTATTGTTTTTTCCATCTTTCTTTTTATAACAATAACAGTCAGTAGGGTTATAATTAATGAAGCTATGGCAGCTAAAGAAATCAATAAAATAATCTCCTTTTTATCATGAAGTCCAACCAGCAAACTGAATGAAAAAATCAGCATTAAAACACTAATATTTAATACAAAAAATTTATTGATGTCTTTTATCAGATTAATCACAACTATTTTAGGATTCATTAGAAACCTCCTTCCTTTTTCAGAAAAAGCAAACAAAATTCATGCCACAATGAAAATTTGATAAAATCAGAATTTCATTGAAAAATGTTCTGTCAAAAAATAGGCATTTTTTGCCTGAGGAGAGTCAATTTCCCAACATCAAATGCGAGAGGAGGGATTTGAACCCTCACGGGTTTGCCCCCACTGGATTCTAAGTCCAGCGCGTCTGCCATTCCGCCACTCTCGCAAATTAATAAAGTTTGAAAAATTTATTATCTCTTCCGATTAATCCTTCTTTTTCAATTATTATTTTTCTTTCAGAACCATGCACATATCCGATTCTGTAACATTCTGTATTGTATTTTCTGCATATACTGAAAACCTTCTCCACATCACCTGGATTTATAATAATACAGAAGCCAATTCCCATATTAAATACCTTGAACATCTCATCTTTCTGAACAGAACCAATTTTCTCAATTAATTTAAATATAGGTTGTGGTTCGGGCAGACTGTCAATTATAAATCCGCAATCTGTCTTAACCCTCAGTAAATTCAGCAAACCATCACCTGTTATATGAACAAGAGCTTTTATATTTAGCCCTGAACTGAGCATTTCCTTAACTTCAGGGACATAAATCTTTGTTGGTGTAAGCAATTCTTCACCAATTGTTTTATCCAGTTCAGGCACAAAGCTATCCACGCTGAGCATTCCTTTTTCAAAAAGTACCTTACGTGCGAGTGTAAATCCATTGCTATGTATACCACTACTTCTGAGTCCTACCACTGTATCCCCTTCCTTAATATTCTGTCCAACTATAATTCTATCCAGGGATACAAGTCCTACTGCTGTTCCAACCAGATCAAATCCAAAATTATCTCTTTCTCCCTTAATCATTTCTCTAACCTGAGCAATCTCTCCACCAGGGATTGATATCTGAGCAATCTCTGCTCCTTTAAGCAAACCTTTGCCTATTTCATCCAGCAAATCTGGTTCAGGAGACTGCAGAGCTATATAATCAACCATAGAGAAAGGTATAGCTCCAACACACAGTATATCATTGACATTCATTGCAATACAGTCTATCCCAACAGTATCATATTTACCCATCATCTGTGCAACCAGTATTTTTGTTCCAACTCCATCAGTTGAAACAGCTAGCCCCATGTTATTACCAATATTTAAAATATTTGCAAAATAACCGAAATCAAGCATTACAGAAAATTCATTAAAAGTGAATGTTTTTCTTATATAACCTATGAGACTCTTCAAGCCCTTTTCTTCAGCTTCTGTATCAACACCTGCTTCACTGTAAGTGCTGGCAGCTTTCTTATTTTTTTCCACTATTAACACCTCCTGTTTTGATTCCCCTCAAAAATGTTTTCTCACAGATTGCATAGTGATATCCAACATCTCTTCTTAAATCAAGACGATTACCTGAAGGATTTTCTCTTGGAATTACTTTTATTTTACCTGCATCAAACGCATCAAGAAGCCTTTTCCTTAAGCGCTCTGCAGTAACTGCTACTGCTTCGCCTTCTTTGACAGCTGTATTAGCAATCAAGTATGCTATTCTGCTTCCACCTGATTTATATTTTTCATTATACTCCATTGCAGAAGGAATTAGCCAGATATTCTTTTTCTTGAAGTATTCAAAATCAATTTCAACTGGTTCATTCACAGTATAAGACCATGGATATCCCTTCTGTCCCTCTGGTCCACCAGGACCTGTCACAAGTGCTATTGTCATGGAGACCTGGTCATGCCTTACTTCAGGCGGAACTTCATTTAAATTTCCATCAAACATTGCCCGAATCAGATATCCAAGATTTCTCAGTCTTCTTGCCACAACCTGAAATTCTGGTTCTCCTACTCTGATATTCATCTCACACATTCTGATTCTGATCGGCTTCAGATAAGGATCTAAGGAAACAATACATCCAGGATATAAAATACAAGGTCGCATAATATTTTTTGCTTTTAATGCCTTAACAAATGGTTCAAAAATATGAACCCTTGCCATTTCAATTAATTCTTCAGTTTCAACAGGATGAGGTGATATGCTTCCCATTCCACCAGTAATTGGATTGTCCTTGCTTGACGGTCCAGAAAATCTTTCAGGATAATCCATTGCTGTTGGCAAAATTTGGAAATTACCTTTGTTATCAACAAAGGCGGTAAATGAAATTTCAACCCCGGACATCCTTGATTCAATTAAAAGTGGCCAGGGGTTACCTTCACCGAAAATTCTTTTATAATTCTTGCCGTAATCAGAGATTAATTGCTCATAAACTTCTCTTATCTGCCAGCTATCAAGAACAATTCTTGAACCTTTTCCTCCAGCGCTATAAGGATATTTCATTACAGCTCCACCGAACTTATCTATAAGATATAAAACAGTCTTAAGAACCTCATTCCATTGACGGGCATCAACCTCAAACCATTCATCAGCCACAGGGATGTTAAATTCCTTACACAATCTCTTGCAAGCTATTTTGTCTCCCTCAATAAATGAGCCATCTCTGGTAAAACCTGCAATTCTGTCACCAAAACCTGCATTCATAACCTCATCAACCAGTCCCTGATAAAATAAATCTTCTGGCATTGGAATAATATAATCCAATCTGCCGCTTTTTAACCCCTCAACAATACTTGCTGTATAAGAAATAACTGAGTTATCTCGGGTTGGGATAAAACTTATGGGCCAGTTAAAAATCCTGGCAAATTCTGGCATTGCTGATGTTCCTCTTATTACTACTCCTTCAAATTTTTCACTGCCAGTTTCACTTTTAGCTGTTGCTACCACAATAGCAGAAAGCAGGGTTCTTCCATCAGTTCCTGCAAATCCTATCTTCACGCTCATTCCTCCTGTTTAATCCAATGTCTTTTCTATAATGCTTTCCTTCAAAGGAAATTATTTCTGCTGCGGAGTATGCTTTTTGTCTTACTTCTTCCAGTGTTTTACCAAGAGCGGTAATCCCCAATACTCTGCCACCATCTGTTACAATCCTTCCTGTTTCATCAAACTTTGTTCCAGCATGAAATACTAAAATATCTTTCAATTCTTTAACCATGTCAAGTCCTGAAATAGGCAACCCTTTACGGAAACTTTCAGGATATCCACCTGATGTTAGAACAACACATATTGCCAGCTCATCTTTCCATTTTACAGAAACTTTATTGAGCCTCTGGTCAGATATAGCCATAAAAATATCAATTATATCTGTATCAAGTTTTGGCAGTATTACCTGAGTTTCAGGGTCACCAAATCTGCAATTAAATTCAAGAACATAGGGTCTGCCATCTACAATCATAATTCCTGCATAAAGAACTCCTCTATAAGAAATGCCTTCTAATTTTAAACCTGTAAGAACGCACTTTATTATCTTTTCCAGAATCACATTTTCAAGCTCTGAGGTAATAACAGTTGCTGGACTCACTGCCCCCATGCCTCCTGTATTTGGTCCTTCATCTCCATCTAAAAGTCTTTTATAATCCTTTGTTGTAACCATTGGAACAATGGTTTTGCCATCAGTAAAAACAAGATAGGAAGCTTCCTGCCCCTTTAAATAATCCTCAATAATAACCCTGTCTCCTGATGATCCGAATATTCTTTCTTTCATCAGAAGCTTTAAAGCCTGCCGAGCCTCATCATAATTTTTAGCAATAAAAACTCCTTTTCCTTCTGCAAGTCCGTCAGCCTTTATTACTATAGGTATGCCCTTCATTCTTATATATTCTTCAGCATGCGTGTAGGATGTAAAAATTTTATATTCAGGTGTGGGAATTTTATGCTTTTTCATAAACTCCTTGGAAAAAACTTTGCTTGCCTCAATTTGAGCTCCTGTCTTTGGTGGTCCTATAATTCTTCTTCCTTCCTTTAAAAATAAATCAACTATACCGCTTGCAAGAGCATCTTCAGGTCCTACAACTGTTAAATCTATCCATTCATATTTGACAAAATCTAATAAAGCTGATAAATCCTTGCTTTCTACTTCTATACATTCTGCTATCTCAGCAACTCCCGCATTTCCTGGAGCGCAGTAAATTTTATCAACAACCCTTGACTGTGCAAGCTTCCATACAATTGCATGCTCTCTGCCTCCAGATCCTACAACAAGAACCTTCATCTTTTTTCTTCTTCTGTCTTTTTAACCAACCAGTAGATAATTCCTATAACAAGAACAGATGCCACAAGAGCTCCTATGAATTCTATACTGTCATGTTTTAAGGTTGATATCATTACTTCTCTGATTGTTGTGACAAGTGCAACTCCAACAAAGACGCTAATTTTGAACTTGCCTCCTTTAAGATGAACGATTTCTGTATTTATCAATTCAAGCATTACCCAGAGTATAAGAACAGAACCAAGGGCAGTCACAATTGTCTGTTCAAGTTTACCCACAAATATTTCATAAATGTCTCTTCCGCAAAGATAAACAACAGCGAGGGTAACAATGATTAATCCTAAAACAAGAGTTACATTTAAAAATTGTGAGAAAATCTCTCCATAACCCACAATCCTACTTTTCAAGCGATAGGCAGGTGAGTAAACTTTTATTTCTTCTTCTATATAGGAAGCATTTATAATATCAAGAGTTATATCAAGAATTTTTTCTAAAGAGATGAGAAAACCTGCTCTTTGTTCAGAATTTTCTATTTCTTTTGACAAAATATCAATACATGTATTTCTTACAATATTCATAGCCCTGCTTATAAAGTGAGGATCAACACCTGCTTTTTCATGTTTCTGTCCGATCCTTATCAAGTAATCATAGAATGCAGAATCATATTTACCTGAAAAAAGACTTATAAACCATTTTCTGACCTGATTCATTATGTGATTCATAATGGTATCATTTTTAAAAAGTTTTAATGCTACATCTGTCTGTATTATCCAATCATGAACGCTATTTACAACTTTATCTACATTATCAACCATAACAGGCGATAAACCTAAAAGTCTTTTTTCATCTTCTGCTGTAAAGTTATAATGCTTTTTTATTTCAAGAAAAGACCTCATTTGTTCCCTCAGCTATCTCTTTAATTTTAGTGCCTAAAATGTCTTATTCCTGTAAATACCATAGCCATATCATATTGATTTGCTGCATCTATTACTTCCTGATCACGGACAGAACCACCCGGCTGTATTATTGCAGTTACTCTGTTTTGAGCAAGCACATCAATGTTATCTCTGAAGGGGAAAAATCCATCAGATGCTACAACACTTCCTTTTAATGAATTTAATGCATGCATTGCACCTATTTTGGCTGAAAATACTCTACTTGTCTGACCAATTCCAAGTCCTACTGTTCTGTCTTGTCTTGCATATACTATTGCATTGGACTTTATGTGTTTACAAACCTTCCATGCAAATCTTAAAGCTTTCCACTCCTCATCTGTTGGTTCACGTCTTGTTACCACTGTTGCATGACCGAATTCATCCTCTATGCTGTCCCACTGTTGTGCTATAAAACCACCAAGAATTCTTTTTAAATCAAATCCTGAGGGTCTGATTTTTTCTGAAAGTGCAGGAAATTTAAGCAGTCTCAAATTTTTTTTCGTTCCTAAGATTTGAAGAGCGTCATTTTTAAAATCTGGTGCAACGATTACCTCATAAAAGGTCTGAATAACTTCTGAAGCAGTTTCTCTATCAACAACTCTGTTAAAAGCAATTATACCGCCGAAGGCACTTACAGGATCACATTCAAATGCTTTTTTATAGGCACTATGAATGTTGTCTCCAATTGCAACACCGCATGGATTGTTGTGTTTTACAATCACGCATACAGGTTCATTGAATTCAGATGCTAAAACAACTGCTGAGTGTGTGTCAAGATAGTTATTGAATGACATTTCCTTGCCCTGTAAGACCTCAGCCTCTATCAAAGAAGGAAATTCATTCATTGCATAAAGAGCTGCTTTCTGATGTGGGTTTTCTCCATATCTTAGAGTTCTAATCATTTTTAAAGGCAGTGTCCAGTCTGTTTTAAATTCTAAAAACTCCTGATGGGCAGCTTTGTCAAAATAATCTGCTATCAGAGCATCGTATCTTGAAGTATGAGAGAACACTTTCCTTGCAAGTTCAAATCTTTTTTCAGCAGAAACATCACCCTTTTTTATATCCTCAATTATTGAATTATAGTCATCAGGATCAACAACAACTAAAACATCTCTGTAATTCTTTGCAGCGGCTCTTAAAAGTGTTGGACCTCCTATGTCAATATTTTCTAATGCTTCTTCAAGAATAATATTTTCTTTTTTGATTGTTGCTTCAAAGGGATATAAATTAACTACAACCATGTCTATAGGTTTTATACCAAGACTCTGCATTGCCTCAATATCCTGAGGATTATTCCTTCTTGCAAGAATTCCTCCATGTATTAAGGGATGTAAAGTTTTTACCCTTCCATCCATTATTTCAGGAAAGCCTGTGTATTGAGAAACATCTATTACATTTATATTAGCTTCTCTTAAAATTTTTGCAGTTCCGCCTGTAGAAAGAATTTCTACCCTTAAACTGTTTAATTCCTTTGCAAAATCAACCAGTCCCCTTTTGTCCGAAACACTTATTAATGCTCTCTTTATCATCAAGTACCTCCCTGTGGTATTCTTGTAAGGATTTTATTTTAACAGATACTTCTTTTAACCTTCTTATAGCCTTAACAATTGCACTGGCTCCTGAAACAGTTGTTGTGTAAGGAATTTTATAGTGAAGCGCTCCTCTTCTTATATACATTGAATCTCTCTGTGCTTTTTTACCGAACACTGTATTTATTATGAAGTTGATCTGTCTGTTTTTTATTAGATCAACCACATTTGGGCGTCCCTCCTGGAGTTTATTTACAACTTCTACCTCCAGATGATTTTCCTTTAAAAAATTTGCGGTTCCACGAGTTGCTATAATTTTAAATCCAAGTTCAATAAATTCTTTAGCTATTGAAACCACAAAAGGTTTATCCTTATCCTTAACGCTTATAAATACATTTCCACTTAAAGGAATTTTACCCATTGCACTCATTTGAGCCTTGGCATAAGCAAGTCCGAAGTCCTCATCTATTCCCATTACCTCACCTGTTGATTTCATTTCAGGTCCCAAAATAACATCTACCTCTGGGAATTTATCAAATGGAAATATTGCTTCTTTAACTGTTACATATGATAGTTTTATTTCACTTGTCAGTCCGAGTTCTCTTAAAGTTTTACCAACCATAATCTTTGATGCTATCTGGGCAAGTGGTACTCCTGTGGTTTTACTAACATATGGAATTGTTCTTGATGCACGTGGATTTACCTCAAGAACATAAACTTCAGAGTCTTTGACAGCATACTGGACATTCATCAACCCCCTAACTTCAAGCTCCTTTGCTATGGCAATTGTTTCTTCTTTAATTTTTTTAATCACATCCTCAGGCAGTGAATAAGGTGGAAGACTGCATGCAGAGTCTCCAGAATGAATTCCAGCTTCCTCTATATGCTGCATGATTCCAGCAACAACAACATCAGAACCATCAGAAATAGCATCAACATCAACTTCAATTGCATCTTCAAGATATCTGTCAATAAGCACAGGATGATCTTCTGAGGCTTTAACTGCCTCTTTCATATATCTCCGCAGGGAGTCTTCATCATAAACAATTTCCATAGCCCTTCCACCAAGCACATAGGAAGGTCTTACAAGAATTGGATATCCAAGACTATCAGCTATCTTCAATGCTTCTTCAAGGGATTTGGCTGTTCCGCTTGGAGGCTGTTTCAAGTTTAATTTGTCCACCAGTTCTTTAAATCGTTTTCTATCTTCAGCTCTATCAATTGCATCAGCCTTTGTGCCGAGAATATTAACTCCATGTGCCTCAAGAGCTTTTGCGAGTTTCAGAGGAGTCTGACCACCAAATTGAAGTATAATTCCCAGAGGCTTTTCTCTCTCCACAATATGTAAAACATCTTCAAGAGTGAGAGGTTCAAAATAGAGTCTGTCTGATGTATCATAATCTGTGCTGACAGTTTCCGGATTACAGTTTACCATTATTGTTTCATATCCAAGCTCTCTCAAGCCAAAAACAGAGTGAACACAGCAGTAGTCAAACTCAATTCCCTGTCCAATTCTGTTAGGCCCTGAACCAAGAATTATAACTTTTTTTCTATTTGATGTGGGTGGAGCATCAGAATCAGTCGTTGAAACAGAGTTTAATGAATAAAACTCTCTTTCATAACAGGAATACATATAGGGAGTGTAAGCCTCAAACTCTGCTGCACAGGTATCAACAAGTTTGTAAACTGGCTTTATGTTTAATTTTTCTCTTAACAGCTTTATTTCTTCCTCTGTTTTTTCTGTAAGAGAGGCTATTCTTTTGTCTGAAATGCCATTTTGTTTGGCTTTGAAAATTAATTCTTTTAATTCTGAATGCTCCAAATTCAATCCCTTAGCTTTTTTAAGAGTTTCCTCAATCTCAACAATTTCTTTTATGTTATTTAAAAACCAGCGGTCAATTCCACTTAATTCATAAATTTCATCTATGCTGAAACCTCTTCTGATTGCCTCTGCAATATACCAGAGTCTTTCTGATGTAGGATTTTTAATTCTCCATCTAATATCATCATCTATTTCATATATTTCCTCAAAGCCATAAGAGCCTATCTCAAGAGAGCGAATTGCTTTACCAACTGCTTCTTTGAATGTTCTTCCAATAGCCATTACCTCTCCAACAGATTTCATCTGCGTTGTAAGTACTGGATTGGCTTCAGGAAATTTCTCAAAAGTGAATTTTGGAATCTTTACAACAACATAATCAACAACCGGTTCAAAGCTTGCTGGAGTGACCTTTGTAATATCATTTGGGATTTCTTCAAGAGTGTATCCAACTGCGAGCTTTGCAGCAATTTTTGCAATTGGAAATCCTGTAGCCTTACTTGCTAAAGCAGAGCTTCGGGATACTCTTGGATTCATCTCTATTATAACCATCCGTCCATTTTTTGGATTAACAGCAAACTGAATATTACTTCCACCTGTGTCAACTCCTATTTCTCTGATAGCTTTTATTGCGCTGTCCCTCATAATTTGATATTCCCTGTCTGTGAGTGTCTGTACAGGAGCAACTGTGATAGAGTCTCCTGTATGAACACCCATAGGGTCAAAATTTTCTATTGAACATACAATGACAACATTGTCTGCGCTGTCCCTCATTACTTCAAGCTCAAACTCTTTCCATCCCAAAAGGCTCTCTTCTATAAGAACCTGACTTGCAGGACTCATCTTAAGAGCTCTGTCAAGAAGCTCTTTAAACTCCTCAATATTGTATGCAACTCCTCCACCGGTTCCACCAAGTGTAAAGGCGGGTCTTAAGATAACTGGAAATCCAATATAATCAATTACTTCAACTCCTTCTTTTAAACTATGAACTGCTGCTGAACGTGGAACCTCAAGCCCTATCTTTGTCATAGCCTGTTTAAAAAGCTCTCTGTCTTCTGCTTTTTTTATTGCGTGGAGATTTGCTCCAATGAGTTCAACAGAATATTTATCAAGAACACCTGCTTCACCGAGCTGGACAGCCAGATTCAAAGCAGTTTGACCACCAAGAGTGGGAAGCAGTGCATCAGGTCTTTCCCTCTTTATGATAAGTTCAAGTATCTCTGCAGTCAAAGGTTCAATATATGTTCTGTCTGCCATTGAAGGATCTGTCATAATGGTTGCAGGATTTGAGTTAACAAGAACAACTTCATAGCCTTCCTGCTTTAAAACCTTGCATGCCTGTGCACCTGAATAATCAAACTCACATGCCTGTCCAATTATTATGGGACCTGAACCAATGATGAGTATTTTTTTTATATCTTTTCTTTTTGGCATATTTTTTCAAAAAAATCCAGTGCATCATTAGGTCCTGGACCTGCCTCTGGGTGATACTGAACCGAAAAAATGGGATATTCCACATGTTCCATTCCTTCTTCTGTACCGTCATACAGATTTTTATGTGTAAGTCTTACCTGACCGTTGAGGCTTTTTATATCAACACAGTAGTTATGATTTTGGGCTGTGATTGCTATTTTCCCTGTTTTTAAATCCTTTACAGGATGATTTCCACCATGATGACCAAATTTAAGTTTGTATATTCTACCCCCTAAGGCAAGTCCTATTAACTGATGACCAAGACATATTCCAAATAAAGGTTTTTTACCAATAAGTTTTTTAACATTTTCAACCGCATAGTTAAGAATTCGTGGGTCTCCAGGACCATTACTCAGCAAGACACAGTCTGGATTCATCTCAAGCACAGCCTCAGCAGGAGTTTTTGCAGGAACAAGATAGACTGAAAAACCTACTCTTTTTAAATTCCTGAGAATGCTCATCTTTACTCCGAAATCATAGACAACACAGAGAGGATTGCCTTCCTCAAAATAATAAACTGTGGGA
Source organism: uncultured Thermodesulfovibrio sp. (assembly GCA_964509535.1). Lineage (GTDB taxonomy): Bacteria > Nitrospirota > Thermodesulfovibrionia > Thermodesulfovibrionales > Thermodesulfovibrionaceae > Thermodesulfovibrio. The sequence continues at coordinate 15,805 of CAZDXM010000015.1, forward strand.
TTTTGAGAGCTTACACTGCTTACATGATCTATGTTTGATATATCAGGATGAGCAAGAACTTTTTTATGAAGACTATGAGGGTCAAGGTCTTCTGTTGAGATAATTCCCATCTGAGCACCTCTGTCTCTTAAATGTTTTGTAAGTGCTCGAGTGTCAATCCCTTGTATCCCAATAATCCTAAATTTTTTTAAATACTCTCCTAAACTTCCCTCAGACCTCCAGTTACTTGGATAATCCTTGTATTCCCTTACAACAAAGCCTTCAACCTTGGGACCTCCGTTAGATTCAATATCTTCATCATTTATTCCGTAATTTCCTATCTGGGTATATGTCATAACAATAATCTGTCCCTTATATGAAGGGTCTGTCAGTATTTCCTGATATCCTGTAATTGATGTATTGAAAACAACCTCTCCAATTGACTCTCCCTCAGAACCAAATGAAAAACCTTCAAATACTGTTCCATCTTTTAAAACTAAGATGGCTTTTTTCATTCTTCCCTCATATCAAAAATTTTTTTGCCTTTTAGCGTAACCAGAACCTTTCCTTTAATCTGCCATCCATCAAATGGAGTATTTTTACCGAGAGATGCAAACCTGTCTTTATTCACAGTCCATTGTTTGTTTAAATCAACAACTATTAAATCTGCCTCTGCACCTTTTTTTATGCCTGCCTTTTTAATATTCAGAATTTTTGCAGGATTCACAGTAAATTTTTCAATAAGTCCCCGAAGACTTAATACTTTATTATGTACAAGCCTGAGGCTGAGGCAAAAAGCTGTCTCAAGTCCTGAAATTCCGTTTGCTGCTTGCTGAAATGGAACTTTTTTTTCATCTATGTGATGAGGTGCATGGTCAGTTGCTATTACATCAATTATTCCTGCACTCAGAGCCTCCATTATTGCCTGTCTGTCTTCTTCTGTTCTTAGGGGTGGATTTACTTTTGCATTTGTGTTATAACCAGAAACTGCTTCCTCAGTTAAAGTAAAATAATGAGGACATGTTTCTGCTGTGATAGGGACGCCTTCCTCTTTTGCTCTTTTTATTAATTCCACAGAACCTTTTGTTGAAATATGGGCAATATGGAGTGGTGCCTTAAAATGTTTACTGAGTATTATATCCCTTGCAACCATAACTTCCTCTGATGCCTTCGGGATTCCTTTGAGTCCTAAATAAAAGGAGAGCCTCCCCTCATTCATCACGCCATCTTCGCTGAGAGAAATATCCTCACAATGTGAAATTAATGGAGCACATACAGCCTTTGAATACTCAAGTGCTCTTCTCATAATAAGACTGTTCATTACAGGCATACCATCATCTGAAAAAGCCACACATCCAGCCTCTCTTAAAAGAGCCATCTCAGATAGTTCCTCACCCTTGAGTCCCTTAGTTATAGCTCCAACAGGATATACATCGCAACTTCCCTCTTCCTTTGTTTTTGCAAGAATATAATAAGTAACCTCAGGATTGTCATTTGCTGGATTTGTGTTTGCCATACAGCATACAGATGTAAAACCTCCCCTTACAGCAGCAAGGGTTCCTGTACGGATTGTCTCTTTATATTCATATCCTGGTTCTCTTAAATGAGTGTGCATATCTATGAGTCCGGGGAAAACATAAAGTCCTGAAGCATCTATTTCAATAGATGAGGGTTTGGGAGATAAGGCTGAAGATTTTTTCTTTTTAAATTGAATCTCTGAAATAATTCCATCCTCAATATTTATATTGGCAATTCCTTCTTTATTCGTAAAAGGGTCAATTATGTAAGCGTTGTAAATTTTAATATTCAACTATGCCTCCTTTGGAGTTAGAAGATAAATAACAGCCATTCTTGTTGCAATCCCGTTTGTTACCTGTCTCAGAATTATTGAGCGGGAGCTGTCTGCAACTTCTGTTGAAATCTCAACACCTCTGTTCATTGGACCGGGATGCATTATTATTACATCGTCCTTTAAGTAGGAAAAAGTATCTTTCTTAACACCCCAGAGATGAAAATACTCTTTCAGGGAAGGAATAAAAGCAGCATTTTGTCTTTCAAGCTGAATTCTGAGAAGCATAACAACATCAGAATCCTTCACCCCTTCTTTCAGATCATAAAAAATCTTTACATTATCAGGAACATCCTGAGGAAGAAGTGTCGGGGGACCTACAAATCTTATCTCTGTATCAAATTTGCTCAAAAGATAAAGATTTGAACGAGCAACCCTGCTATGGATTATGTCTCCAACTATAGCGATTTTGAGTCCATCAAGCCTTCCTTTAACCTCAAGAATGCTGAATGCATCAAGCAATGCCTGTGTTGGATGCTCATTTGTTCCATCTCCAGCATTTATAACAGAAGCAGGGGTATGATCTGCCACAAATCTTGCTGCTCCAGAGGAAGAATGTCTAATCACAATATAGTCAACATTGTAAGACTCTATTGTCTTCAAAGTATCATAGAGTGTTTCACCCTTCACAACACTGCTTGTACTGACAGAAAAATTAAGAACATCAAGGCTGAGACGCTTCTCAGCAAGTTCAAATGATGTTCTTGTTCTTGTGGATGGCTCAAAAAAAAGATTTATAGCAGTTCTACCTCTAAGTGTTGGAACTTTTTTTATGTCTCTTTGCAGAACTTCTTTAAAAGCCTTAGCAGTATCGAGTATTTCCTCAATCTCCTGCCTTGAAATATCTTTTATTCCAACGAGATCCTTCATTAAACAATCAAAACAACGGAATCTTTTCCTGAAATCTCTTTCAGATAAACTTTTATTTTTTCATTTCTTGAAGTAGGAATAAATTTGCCTGTGTAATTAGCCATTATTGGTAGTTCCCTATGTCCTCTGTCAATCAGAACAGCAAGCTGAATCTCGGCAGGCCTTCCAAAGTCCATCAAAGCATCCATTGCTGCACGGGTTGATCTTCCTGTATAAAAAACATCATCAACAAGAATAACTTTCTTGCCATCTATACTGAAAGGAATATTTGTGGGCTTTATAACTCTATGTTTCTTAGCCAAATTTATATCGTCTCTGTAAAAGGAGATGTCAAGACTTCCAAGCGGAACATCCATTCCCTCTGCTTCCTTTATTTTATTTCTTATTCTTTCAGCAAGATAAACTCCACCTGTAACAATTCCTATTAGACAGATATTTTCAGCACCCTTATTTTTTTCCAAAATCTCATGAGTTATCCTCATAAGGATTCTTTCTATTTCCTGCTCATTGAGAAGTTCTTTTTCCATAATGTGAGTTTGAAGCAAAATTATTAAATTATACATATTTTAAAAAATTTTTTCTATTTTTTATGCTATATTAATTTTATGAAGATAAAAAAACTTTTTAATCCACCCGCTATATTTTATCTTTCAGGTTTCTTCGTGACATTTCTGGAAACAGTATATCATCTTTCTGGTAAGAGTTTATGTAGAACAGAGGGATGTAAAATTGTTGAAAGCTTTGTAAAAGGAGGAGAAATAATACTCCTTGTAAGTGGAATCTTCCTATTTGGAATACTGTTTTTTCTTTCTTTAGGATTTGAAAAATTAAAAAAACTGAAGATTGAAGAAATTATTTTAAGTGTTGCTCTTGCAGTTGAAGGATATCTGGTCGGATTTCAGAGCTTCTTCATTAATGAGTTCTGTCTTTTCTGCATTATAATTTTTGGGACCTTATTTATATCTGCTGTAACAAGGCTTTTTCAGGGAAAAAAAGAACTAATTGTCGCATTTCTGGCATGTGTTTGTGTATTTTTTGCAACTTATCTTGTAAATTCTCAAATAGGTCATATTACATCATCTAAATATGTTCTTGTATTTTCAAAGGATTGTCCACACTGTGAGGAAATAATTCAATTCTGTAAATTGCACTCAATATCTGTTAAGACTGTTGAAGCCAAAAAAGTGAGCGGCACTCTTAAATCACTTGGGATAGAATCTGTTCCTGTACTATTCTGTAATGAAGGTGCTGAAAAAAAATTCATTATTGGAACAGACAATATAAAAGGATATTTACTTGCAAAAAATCTCTCAAACCAAAAAAGTGATGGAACCTGTCCTATTTTTGAACCTGAAAATTGCAGGTAAGCATATTTTTTAACTGAAGAGCGTTTTTTACAGCATACCCCATATAATCATTATCAAAGTAAACATATGTGATTTTGTTCCATGATTTAATTTTTTGACACCATTGTTTTAGCTCTTCCTCTGTATATTCTGAAGCATAAAGTCTTTGGGAGCCGTGCAATCTTATATAAACAAAATCAGCAGTTAT
>CAZDXM010000016.1:0-13492 GCA_964509535.1 uncultured Thermodesulfovibrio sp.
TTGCTTGTAGTAATAAAAGAGTGTATAATTGAATTAAACCTGTAATTTTTCGTAGGAGGTAATATGTTGTATCTAATTCTGGTAGTTATGATATTGATTTTTACAGGTTGCACAGAACAGGTAAAAATGGATATTGCAGGAACGGGAGAAACCATTCCAACAGGAGTCAATGCAATTGCGTGGGATGGAAAAAACTTTATAGTAGCAAAAGAAGGATTAATAGTTTTTTTAGATAATATTGAAACAGCAACAGCTGGTTCTATTTATAAATATGAAGGACACTATTTTTTTGATAAATATCCTATAACCCTAACTTCAAAAGAGAATCCACCATATATTACAGGACTTGCATGGCAGAAAACATCAGATACAGGATTTATCTGGGTTAGTGATGCAGCAAATAAAATAATTCTTAAAATAACTCCTGATGGAAAGGTTATAAGAAAAATCCCATCAGTTGCGGTTTATCCTGATGATATAACTTTTGATGGAGAGTATCTATGGATAATAGATTCAAAGAGAGGAAAAATTTTTAAAGTATCAACAGAGGATGGTTCAACCATTGCAGAGTATCTTTCACCTGTCAGTATGCCAATGGCTTTAGCCTGGGATGGAAAAAACTTAATTATTGCAGGATTAAAAGATTTCAATACTCCTTTATACTCATCAGATAATGTAAAAATTGTTAAACTTAACCCTGAAAGTGGAAAAGTTATTGAGGAGATTCTTAACACTCGTTATGTTTCTTATCCGTCTGCAATGGTGTGGGTTAATGGAAAGCTATGGATTTGTGATAAAAATTCAGGCTACCTCGTCAAAATAAGTGACAGGGGAATACTTTCAGAAGATATAAAGAATTATAAACTTACAACAGTGACACCAGTTTTTAAAAAGATTGAACTAAAAGAAGAAAAGAAAGAAGCAGAAAAAGAAACAGAGGAAGCAAAAAAGGCAGCTGAAGAAGCAAGGAAAGCAGCTGAGGAGGCAAAACGTGCCGCAGAGGCTGCTAAAAAAGCCTTTGAACTCCAGCAGAAAAAGTGATGCTTTCAGCTGGCAATTTAAAAATAGAAAAAGATCAACTCTTTGTCATTTCAGGTCCATGTGTTATTGAGTCTGAAGATATAGTATTTGAAACAGCGGAGATATTGAAGAAAATTACCGAGAGCCTTAAAATACCATTTATCTTTAAATCCTCATATGATAAAGCAAATCGTTCATCAATAAGATCTTACAGAGGTCCTGGGATCAAAAAAGGACTTGAAATCCTTAATAAAGTAAAAGAAAAATTCCTGATTCCTGTTTTAAGTGACGTTCACTCTGTTGAGGAAATTAATATTGCCAGGGAAGTTCTTGATGTTATTCAGATTCCCGCATTTCTGTGCAGACAGACAGACATGGTAGTTGAAGCAGGTAAAACAGGTAAACCTGTAAATGTGAAAAAGGGGCAGTTTCTTGCTCCATGGGATGTGGGAAACATTATTGAAAAAATAAAATCCACAGGCAATGAAAAAATAATGATTACTGAAAGGGGAACAAGCTTCGGTTATAACAATCTTGTTGTTGATTTCAGAAGCTTTCCTGTGATTCAGTCCTTCGGTGTTCCTGTTATTTTTGATGCTACACACTCTGTTCAGCTTCCTGGCAGAGGAGGAACATTTTCTTCAGGAGAAAGACATTTTGTTCCATATCTTGCACGGGCAGCAGTTGCCTGTGGAGTTGATGGATTATTTTTTGAAGTCCATCCAGAACCTGACAGGGCTCTTTGTGATGGACCAAATATGATTCCTCTCAGAGATTTCAAAGAGCTTCTGCAATCTCTTCTTGAAATTCACGCTGTATCAAAGAAGTTTTATTAAATTGAATTTATAAGAATGAGAAAATTTATAATGAGTATTAAATGGCTTTTTATAGTTGTCATTGTTCTGCTTGTTATGGGAATATCTCTGTCTAATTACATTCTATCATATTATTTTCATAAAGAATATATTTCCCATCATCTTGATACCGTTTCTTCCCATTTTAAAGCTGAGGCAGAAAGGATAATTAAACCTGTTGAAACTTTTCTATATAACATTCAGGCTCTTGTATGCTGTGGAATTCTTGATTTTAATGATGTTGAAAAAACAAATAGATTTCTTATGGAATTCATGAATAAATATCCCTATATAACTTCAATAAACTACGGAGATGGCAAAGGAAATGGTTATCTGATTTTAAACAACAGGGGCAGATGGGTAAATAGAATTAAAAAGGCAAAAGAAAAAGGATATGTAACATGGAACACTATTGATAAAGATGGGAAAATAATTAAAAAACAAAAAATTAAAGATGAATATGATCCGAGAAACACCATCTGGTACAAACAGTCAGTTCATACTAAGGATATTCAATGGAGCAAAGAATACATATTTAGAACAACAAAAGACCCAGGGATCACTGCTTCTTTAATTCTTCGCTCAGATTCAGGTGAAGTTGTAGGAATTGATATGATGATAAAAGACATATCATCAGCATTAAAAAGAGCAAAAGAAAACCTTCATCCAGAAGCAAATTTGTATTTAATGTCAAATGATGAGCATGTTATAGCTTTTACTGATGAGAGAGAGCCTGAAAGAGCAAAAATTTATACATTGAATGAAAGAGATTTCCCGCTTCTTTACAGTGCATTGATATCACAGAAAAAGAACAAAATTTTATCTGAATTCAGCTTTCAGAACCAGAAATGGTTTTTAAAGATAGAAAACTGGAAACTCAGTGAAAAGTCTCTCTCACTTGTTATTTTAATTCCAAAAAAAGTTATAACCAAAAACATTAGATTAAGTCTCTTTTATCAGCTAATAATTTCATTGTTTTTCATGTTTTTTGTGCTTATTTATATTACAAGAAGATACACAAATCCTTTAATTGAAATTTCAAAGAGGATTTCTGAAATTGGGATAAAAGAAATAAAAATTGAAAAGCATCATGAAAGAACAGATGAAATTGGAGTTTTAAGTAGAGCAATTTCTAATGTTTCCATGCAGATGATAAAAACAAAAGAGCTTGAAAAAAGAATCCTTGAAACTGAACTATTTGAGTCAGTAAGGCGTTCTCTTGACGAGGCAGTTCATAAATTTAAAGATTTAATCAATGTTATACATGAATTTGCAATTCTTGCTCAAACAAAAGTTGCTAATGAGTTTGCTAAAAATGCTCTCAATCAAATTATAAATGCATCTGAAAAAGCTATACATTTAGCCAGAGAAATTTTAACTGTAACAGGTGACATACAATACGAAATTGAATCCTTAGAATTAAATTCCTTAATTCTTTTAATAAAGACAAAAATTGAATCTGTTCTTGAAGATTCTATAAAAGTAGTTTTTAAAATTTCAGAAAAGCCTCTTCCTGTAAAACTTGATATAAAAGCATTTAATGAAGTTATCATGAATCTAATATTAAATGCAAAAGATGCAATGACAGAAGGAGGAACATTAACAGTAAAAACAGAAATAGCTTCTTACTTAGATAAACACTACGCTGTTTTATCAATTTCAGACACTGGAACAGGTATGGATGAGAAGACTAAGAAAAGAATTTTTGAGCCATTTTTCACCACAAAGGGAGCAAAAGGCACAGGACTTGGGCTATCAATTGTATACAAAATTGTAAAAGATCATGAAGGTTTTATAGAAGTGGATAGTATACCTAATAAAGGTACTACATTCAATTTATATTTCCCCTTGCAGCAAGTTTAAGGCAACCCTGACTGCCTCTTCAGCAGAATTTGCCTCAATTACTCCTTTTATATTCCAGGTTTTTAGTCCGATAACTTTTTTACCTGTTTTTAGTGCTAAGGCTATTTCACTCAATGTGCCATACTCTCCTCCTATGGCAATCAGAACATCAGATGCTCTCACAACAAGAGCATTTCTCATCTCATCCATACCAGTAGGAATTGGAATTTTTACATACGGGTTAGCATCATCTTTTCTTACAGTTGGAAGTATTCCCACGGTAATACCTCCTTCAAGAAAGGCACCACGGGATGCTGCTTCCATAACCCCACCAAGCCCACCTGTTATAATAATAACACCTTCTTTAGCAAGAAGTTTTCCAACCTCCTCTGCCATTTTTAAAAGTTCTCTTTCTGCCTTACCAGCTCCTATTACTCCTGCTGTCTTCATCTTGGCTGAATCACTGTTACAGCATCTCCGCCTTCATCCGGAGAGCCTTTATAAAAACTTTTTACAGCGGGATGGTCTTTTAAGTAATCTCTAACAAAGTCACGCAGAACTCCTTTCCCTATTCCATGAATAATGATTCCCTGTTCTGCTTCATTTAAAAGGAGTTTATTCAAAAATCTTTCAATCAACGGAATTGCCTCATCCACTCTTAATCCCCTTATATCAAGCTTCTGAATAATTAATCCATCAGTTTTTTCAGGATATTTTATTTTGCTCTGTTTCTCCTCTATATGCTCTGCCTTGAGTTTGTCAAGGTCTCTTATATTAGCCTCTATCTGTGCTGTGTCTGTCTGGATTTTTGCCCTTTCATCTTCTATACTTAAAACTTTTCCATATAAATTAAGAGTTCGGATTTTTACACTGTCACCGATACGAATTTCAGGAATTTGTTTCGCCTCTTCAGGGATAAACTTCTTTGAAATTTCTGATATTTTGCGGGATATCTCTTTTAATTTCTGTCTGTCTGCCTTTTTTGCCTCTTCATACAAAATATTAATCTCCTTCCTCAGTTTTGCAAGCATATTGTGGGCTTCCTGCCTTGCGCTTTCCATAGACTTTCTCTTTTTTTCTTCCACAGAAAGAATTTCTTTTTCAAGTGTCTGCTTTTCAGAAAGAAGAAGATTCTTAATCCTTTCAGTTTCATTTAATTTTTTTTCATACTCTGCCTTAACCCTTTCAAGTTCCTTCATCAGTTCATATATTTCTTTATCCTGTGTCCCCTTAAGTTTATAAGCCTTTTTGATGAGTTTTTCTGGAAAACCGTATTTTTTTGCAACCTCAAGTGCATAGGATGGTGTAAGACTTCCAAGACTTAATTTATATAAAGGCTTCATCATTTTTTCATCAAAAAGCATTGAGGCAATTTCCATGCCCTGCTCAGATGCAACAAAAAGTTTAACCTTGCTTAGATGAGTTGTTGCAAATGTAAATACTTCTTTGTCTCTTAATTCTTCAAGTATTGCACATGCAAGTGCTGAACCTTCCTCAGGATCTGTGTTTGTTCCTATTTCATCAAGAAGGACAAGACTTTGGAAATTCGCTCTTTCAACTATTTCCTTAAGTGTCAGGATATGAGAAGCAAAACTTGAAAGATGCTCCTCAATTGAACCTTCATGATAAAGGTCAACATATATAGTTTTAACAAAAGGAATCTGTGAAGAAGGGCTTGCAGGAATGGGAAGCCCTGAAAGAGCCATTAAAGTAAGAAGTCCTATGGTTTTCAGAGTTACTGTCTTGCCTCCTGCATTTGGTCCTGTAATTAGCAAAACTTTTTTATTCCTGAGTTCAAAATCAAGTGGAATAACTTTATCCTTTGAAAGCATTAGAAGTGGATGACGTGCATTGAGCAGTCTGATACAGGTTTCTTCTTTAATCTTGGGCACTTCTGCATTGAATTTCTGAGAGAATCTGTATATTGAAAGAAGTTTATCAAGATATACAAGTAAATTAAACTCTTTTTGTAGGCTTTCACTGACCTGATGAATTTCACTGGAAAGTTCCTTTAAAATTCTTATTTCCTCAACCCTTTCCTCAATTAAAAGCTCATCAAGTTTCTTAGAAAGGTTCGTGATTTCTTCTGGCTCAATAAATGCTGTTTCACCTGAACGGGAAACATCATGAACAATTCCCGCAACCTGTCCCTTTGAATCCATTCTGACAGGAATAACCCATCTGTTATTTCTTTTTGTAATGAACCTGTCCTGAAGAAAAACTGAAACATCTGGGCGATTAATTATTTCTTCAAGTTTATTTTTTATCCTTTCTTCAGTTGTTTTTCTCTGTTTTCTCAGATATTTAAGCGTTGAAGATGCTGTATCAAGAATGTTACCTTCTTCATCAACTGTATCTTCAAGTCTTTCTAAGATATAAGGCTGTCCAACAGATAGATGACTTCCAAGAATGTCTTTTATTTTTTTGCCAAGAAATGGAAATTGAAATAACTCCTCAACAAATTTAGAAACTTTATCCAGCAGTTTTAAAATTTTTAAAAATCCTGTTAGTTCAGAAACCTCAAAGAATACTCCCTCTCTCTTTGCTTTATCAATAAGATTTGAGATATCAGGGAAAGATGAAAGTGGAATCTGTCCTCCCCCATCAAGAAAGTTCTTCAAATCTGCAAATTCTTTAAGAGATTCTTCTACCGCTTCTACATTCTCTAAAGGATGAATCTGTTGAATAGCTTTTTTTGTTGCAGGAGAGCTGGAAAATTCTTCTATTAAACTTAGAATTTTATAAAAATCTAAGTCTTGAAGAACCCTTTTTTCAATCAATCAAGCTTCTCCAGAAGCTTTTTCTTTTTTTCTTCAATCAATTTTGAGATTTTTTCAATCTGCTGAAGTATCTCCTTTTTTGCATCCTCAGAAAGCTCTTCAATCTCCTCATAAAGAGCCTCTGCAGCATTCATCGTTTTCTTTTTAATTTCCTTTGTTTTTTTCTTGATATCTTTTCTTATTTCTGCACCAGACTTTGGTGCGTAAAGAAGAGCCAGTGATGCTCCTATCAATCCTCCAAGTATAAAAGCAACTATAATTTTGCCTTCCTGCCTCATTTTTGCCTCCCAGAATTTATTTAGTTTAATTTTAACACTTAATCTGTGGTTGATTAAAGTCATAATTTGTTTTATCATTTAAAAATGGATAAAGAAATAAAAGTGCTGGAAATAATTCAAAGACTTGACAGAAGATATCCAAATGTAAAAACAGCACTCAACTTTGAGACTCCTCTTGACCTCATTGTTGCCACTATACTTTCAGCTCAGACAACTGACCTTAATGTTAATAAGGTTACTGAAAAATTATTCAAGAAATATAAAACTGCTCATGATTATGCCAGAGTTTCTCTTGAAGAACTTGAGAATGATATAAAAACTATAAATTTCTACAAAAATAAAGCAAAATACATTAAAAACCTCGCAAATGAATTAATTAATAGATTTAAAGGTGAGGTTCCAAAGAAAATGGAAGAACTTGTAACACTTCCAGGGGTTGGAAGAAAAACAGCAAATATTGTACTCTGGAATGCTTTCGGAATAAATGAAGGCGTTGCTGTTGATACACATGTTAAAAGGATTTCAAAACTTTTAGGTCTCACTGAAAATACTGATCCTGAAAAAATAGAGCAGGATTTAATGAAGATTACACCAAAACATCAATGGGGAAAGCTTTCTCATCTACTGATTATGCTCGGAAGAGAAATCTGCAAAGCAAAAGCTCCAAATCATAAAATTTGCCCACTCAGTGATATATGCCCAAGCAATACAACCTGAAATTGCCCATCGATAATTTTCTAAGTTGACTTTCATTTTTCTCGGGTTTATAATAAAGTATGTTTATAAAAAGATACATTCTTCCAGAATTAATTGAACATCTACCTAAAAAGAGATTTCCTTGATAGTTGGTCCAAGACAGGCAGGAAAAACTACACTTATGAATATTTTACAGGATTATCTCAATAAAAAAGGAGAGAAAACTCTTTTTTTAAGCCTTGATTTTGAAAGAGATATGCCTTATTTGAAAACACAGTTGGCTCTTATTCAAAGGCTTAATCTTGAGTTTGGAAACAAGAAAGGCTATGTTTTTATTGATGAGATACAGAGAAAAGAAAATGCAGGTCTTTTTTTAAAAGGACTTTATGATATGAACTTGCCATATAAGTTTATTGTTTCTGGTTCTGGAATATCTCGGAACTCTTAGCTTTTTATAAAGCAGCGATTCTAAATGAAATAGAAATATGAAAATAGTGCCAACTTCACTAAGCAGTTGTTTGTAGTTCGCTATTCTCCGCACAAATTGCTTTCGGCAACTTCTTTTATCTGCCTCTTAGAATAGCCAATGTTTTTAAGGTATGGTAAAATAATTAAAATAAAAAATGAAAACTTGGCACAAGATAATTATTGGTGATTCAAGGTGCATGAAAGAGGTTCCAGATGAATCAGTCCATTTAATAATCACATCTCCACCCTATTGGCAATTGAAAGATTGCGGAAACGGTAAGCAGATAGGTATAAGGTAATTCCAATAAGGACTGAAATCATCAAATTTTGCGAAACTGTTGGTTTTGATTATATGGGTGCTATTATCTGGCAGAAAGTAACTACATGTCATACAACTGACGGTGCAACTGTTATGGGTTCTTATCCTTATCCCAGAAATGGAATTCTTAAAACAGGAAACAAGACCCAATGTAGTGGGTAAGATGAGCAAACTTATTCAGGAATTTGAAGGGAAAACATTGACTGAATGGGAAATTGGTATCTGTGCTGGAAAATACAACATCCTTTTTTTCTTAATTTTTCAATTTTACACATAAATAATTTTACAATACCGGCTAGATACGATTTCCTTGATTGCTTTTGTTGTATAAAAAGTTTAGAATTTAGATAAATGAAATTTCTTAATGTAAAAAAGTCTATTGAAGAGTTAAACTCTGATGAGTTTATAATTGGTTCTGAACTGACTGGTTCACATGCATGTTACATGATTTATGGAGTCTTAGGACATAAAGAAAAAGATAGATTGATAAAACCCGGTAAAGGTCATGAAGAGATAGTTTTTATTTTGAAAGGTTCTGTAAAGGTTACAGGAGCATACAATGGTATTCTTTCTGAGGGAGATGCTTTTCATATTGTAGAAGAAGAAATCTGCATATTCGAAAATATATCAGATTCAGAAGTAATCTACATCATTGCTGGTGGTCACTCTGAAAAAGGGCACAACTAACATTCCGGTGATACCGGAAGCCCTTAAAAGTGTTGATTTAGAACTTAACCCAGATGAAATCAATAAAAATTCTTTAATATCTCTTGTATCTTATTGACCTATATGTGAGCCAGAGTATCTCCTATGGTCTGGATACCCTAGCCTGCTTCTCCACTAATTTTTAGTGTGTAATCCATTATGGAGTTACTTCTCAGGTCTTGGAAGCTTTTCTACTAAAATCAAATAAAATTTTTATAGAATATTGCAAATGCAAGATTAAAATTTTAATCTTTCTGGATGTGTATACACATTAAATCTCTGTCCCCTTAAAAACCCAATTAATGTAATTCCTGCCTTTTCTGCAAAATCTATAGCAAGAGATGTTGGCGCAGTTCTGCTCACAATAAAAGGAATCTTCCACTTTGCAGGTTTAAGTATCATTTCAGAGGAAATTCTTCCACTTACAAGCATTATTTTATTATCAAATGGAACTCTGTTAAGCAATGCCCAGCCAATAACTTTATCAACAGCATTGTGCCTGCCAATATCTTCAGCTATAAATAAAATTCTGTCTTCATCTGACAGGGCTGCTGCATGTATGCACCCAGTGGTTCTGTAAAGGTTTGATTTTTCCTGAAAATCTTTAAAAAGTTTGAAAATTCTCTCAGGCTTAACTGTCATTTTATCCTCAATATATCCTTTTACATCCTTAAGAAAACTCATAGCTGCCAGACATCCTGAGGTGATTGTTTTACCTTCAAGGGATACAAAACCTTCAAGTCCAATTTTAACTACAATTTCATCTTGATTTTCACTGATATTTATTTTTTCAGGGCACCACTCTCCTTTAAGAATTCCTTCAGTCATTAAAAATCCTACCAATAGTTCTTTTATCTGAATCGGTGAAGCAGCAAGGGAAACAATTTCTTCATTGTTTATGTAAACTTTTATCCTTTTCTCAATTGCAACCGCATCTTCAATCTGCTGTTTTTCATCGGGTTTAAATTTTAATATTTTTCTGTTTTCCAGAGGTTTCATTGTTGTTATTTTAAAATTTTAAATTTTTTTCTTGCAAATTATTAAAAAAAACTGCTATTCTGAAGTTAGAAAAATTTTTCAGGAGGTAGGCGTGTTCAGTATCACATCAAAAGCAGCCGAAAAGGCAAAAGCAATCCTCAAAAATGAGGGCAAAGAAGGCTGGGGATTGAGAATCTTCTCAGCAGAAGGATACTGCAGTCCATCATTTGGTCTTGATATTGATGAAAATCCGCAGGAAGGCGATGAAGTTTTGGAAAAGGAAGGATTGAGGGTCTTCATAGATAAACAGACCTTTGATCTTTTAGGTGAGCTTGAGCTTGACTATTATGAGGATGAGGAACAGGAAGGATTCATTCTTAAAGGTCCAATGCCTTCATGTGGTCCAGGCTGTGGAGGTGCCTGCGGCGTATAAGCGATGTTTCCAGTTCATCGCTTAAGAAGACTCAGAAAAACAGAAATCCTGAGGAGAATGGTGAGAGAGACAGTTCTCACTCCTCAGGATTTTATCTACCCAATTTTTGTTATTTCAGGCAAAGGCATTAAAAATCCAATATCATCAATGCCTGATTGTTTTCAGGAAAGTGTTGATGAGGCAGTAAAAACAGCCCGTGAAGTATTCTCTCTTGGTATTCCTGCAATTATTCTTTTTGGAATTCCAGACCATAAAGATGAAAAAGCAACTTCTGCTTATGATGAATCAGGAGTTGTTCAGCAGGCTGTAAAAGCAATAAAGGATGCTTTGCCGGATTTGATTGTTATAACTGATGTTTGCCTTTGCGAATATACATCACACGGACATTGCGGAATTATAAAAAATGGTAAAGTTGACAATGATTCAACTCTTGAAGTCCTCGCAATGGAGGCAGTCTCACATGCCAGGGCAGGTACTGATATTGTTGCACCTTCTGATATGATGGATGGAAGGGTTGGAAAAATCCGCAAGGTACTTGATGATGAAGGTTTTACAGATGTAGTAATTTTATCTTATGCTGCAAAATATGCCTCTGCCTTTTACGGACCTTTCAGAGAAGCTGCACAGAGTGCTCCAGCCTTTGGTGACAGACGCAGTTATCAGATGGATCCTGCAAACAGAAGAGAAGCTTTGCGTGAAGTAGCACTTGATATAGAAGAAGGTGCAGACATAGTTATGATTAAGCCAGCTTTAGCATACCTTGATATTATTTCTGATGTAAAAAACACCTTCCATGTTCCTGTGGCAGCATACAATGTAAGTGGAGAATACTCAATGATAAAGGCAGCAGCACAGCTTGGCTGGCTTAATGAAGAAGCTATAATGATGGAAATCCTTACAGCAATTAAAAGAGCTGGTGCAGACTTAATTCTCACTTACTTTGCAAAAAAAGCAGCACAACTTCTCCAAAAGTAATTAATGGATAAATTTATATTATCCACCACCTTTAAACCAAAGGGAGACCAGCCAAAGGCAATAAAAGAGCTTGTTGAAGGAATAAAAAGGCAATACAAGCATCAGGTTTTGCTTGGCGTTACAGGCTCTGGAAAAACCTTTACAATAGCAAATGTAATCGCAAAAATTAATAAGCCCACGCTTGTAATAGCTCATAATAAAACCCTTGCTGCACAGCTTTATGGAGAGCTTAAAGAACTTTTTCCCTACAATGCTGTGGAATACTATGTAAGCTACTATGATTACTATCAACCAGAAGCATATATTCCAGAAACAGACACATATATTGAAAAGGATGCATTGATAAATGATGATATTGACAGAATGAGACATTCTGCAACTCTGTCAGTTCTCACTCGCATGGATGTTATAGTTGTTGCTTCTGTATCATGCATTTATGGAATTGGCTCGCCTGATGATTACATGGCAATGCATATAAATCTTGAAGAAGGAATGATTACTGAAAGGGATGCACTTCTTGAAAAGCTTGTTGAAATTCTTTATATCCGGGCAGAAGACGAATTCAGAAGAGGTAGTTTCAGGGTTAGAGGAGATGTTGTTGACATATATGCCTCACACTGCCTTGATAAAGCATACAGAGTTGAATTTTTTGACAATGAAATAGATGCAATATACGAAATTGATCCATTAAATGGAATAAAACTCAGGAGAATTCAAAGAATATTCATTCCACCTAACAGTCACTGGGTAACACCAAGAACTGAACTTGAGCGAGCATTAAAGACAATTGAAATAGAACTCCGGGAAAGAATCCGTTATTTTAAAGAAAGGGGGGAAGAGCTATTTGCAGAAAGAATTGAAAGAAGAACCCGTTTTGACCTTGAGATGTTAAGCCAGTTTGGATACTGTCATGGAATAGAAAACTACTCAAGACATTTAAGTGGAAGGCTTCCTGGTGAACCACCATTTACGCTAATTGACTACATTTATGCTGGTCCTTCAAATGGAAATTTTTTAACAGTAATTGATGAAAGTCATGTAACAGTGCCTCAGATTGGCGGAATGTATGAAGGTGACCGTTCAAGAAAACAAACTCTTGTTGATTTCGGATTCAGACTTCCATCAGCACTTGATAATCGTCCTTTAAAGTTTGAAGAGTTTGAACACAGAATGAATTATGTTATATATGTTTCAGCAACACCAGGAGATTATGAAATCAAAAAATCAGGTGGAAGAATAATTGAGCAGATAATAAGACCTACAGGACTTATTGACCCAAAGATTGAGGTAAAACCTGCGAGCACGCAGGTTGAGGACCTTCTTGATGAAATCCAGAAAAGAGCTAAAAAAGGAGAAAGAGTTCTTGTAACAACCCTTACAAAAAAAATGGCTGAGGATTTAACTGATTACTATACAAGCTTAGGTATAAGGGCAAAGTATTTACATTCAGATATTGATACCCTTGAAAGAGTTGAAATTTTAAGAGACCTCAGACTTGGAAAGTTTGATGTTTTAATAGGTGTAAATCTCTTAAGAGAAGGACTTGACCTTCCTGAAGTCTCCCTTGTTGCAATATTTGATGCAGACAAAGAAGGATTTCTTCGCTCAGAGAGGTCTCTTATACAGACAGCAGGAAGAGCCTCAAGAAATGTAAATGGCACTGTAATCCTTTATGCAGATACAATTACAGAGTCTATGAAAAAGGCAATTGAAGAGACTGAAAGGCGAAGAAAGATTCAGCTTGAATATAACAGAAAAATGGGAATTGTCCCAGAGACAGTAAAGAGTAAGATTAAAGATATACTATCTTCAATTTATGAAAGAGATTACTTTACTGTTGATCTTGTAAAAGAAGAAGTTGAGGATTATGAGCTAAATGAAGATACTCTTAAAAAACTTGAATCTGAGATGCGCCATGCAGCAGAAAATCTTGAATTTGAAAAAGCAGCTCAGATAAGGGATAAAATATTTAAAATAAAAGAAAAAATGATTAAGTTAGGATTGAAGGTTACTTCTTAATCTTTATATCTGCCATCTCCTTTATTCCTTCTGTGATTCGAGGGCTTAAACGATATACTTTTTCACTAACATAAAAAATATTTCCCCTTTTAAAAGCGGTTGTATTTTTAAGTTGATAAAGTAAA
>CAZDXM010000017.1:0-4028 GCA_964509535.1 uncultured Thermodesulfovibrio sp.
ATTATAATCTCATCCTCTGAAAGTTCTGTTTTAATAAGAAGGCTTTTCAATTCCGAATCCTTCATGGCATGCAATGAATTTGTAATTATATTCAAAAAACAGCTTTTTAATAAATCCACATCAATGTTTACAGTAAAATCAAAGGTATAGTCTTTATAAACACTGACTCCCTGCCTTTCAGCGGTTGCCTCAACAACTGAGATTACCTCATCCAGTACTTCCACAATGCTTGCAGGTCTTCTGTGCAGTTTAAGAGGTTTTGTGAATTCAAGGTATTCCGTAATCAGGTTATTCACCCTGTAAATTTCCTCTTTCATGCTTTCAAGAAGCTTTGTATAATTATTGGGTTTGTGATTTTCTTTTTTTAATTTTTCTATAAGATGGTCAATGCTTAAATTTATGAAATTAAGAGGGTTTCTGATCTCATGAGCTATTGTTCTGCTCAGTTGTCCGATTGCTGATAGATGTTCTGCTTCTCTGAGCCTTTTCTGAAGTATCTGGGTTTCCTGCAGTTTCTGTATCATAAAGTTAAAGCTTTCAGCTATTCTGCCTATCTCATCTTTTCTATTGATATCCAATCTATAGTTGAAATCTCCCTGCCCAATCTTTACCGCAGCTTCACTCAGTATATCAATCGGTTTTGTATATCTCAGCGAAATGATATAGGTTATAACTATTCCAATAGAAAATATAACCAATGTTGCAAACATTCTTTTAATTGCATTTGTTTTTAAAATCCGTGAAAAATCATCCTTGTTTATTCTCAGGTGAATATAGCCATACTGAACATTACCGGCAATTACAGGAACTATTACATTATAAACATTTTCTTCTTCAAATACAGGTTCACCCAGTTCTGCTTTAATAATCAGTTCCTTTTTTCTATGTGTTATTGGTTTTCCAATATTCTGTGGATTTGTGCTTGCTATAATCTCCTGAGTATTACTTATTATGGAAATTTCTTTTATTCCTTTTGTGTTAAGTTTTTTGATGTATTCTGCAAGTTTATTTGAACCACTTTTTGTTACTTCTTCAACACCTATCTGAATTGCTTTTGTGAGGTCTGCGGTTTGACGTTCTATTTCCTTTAGAAGTCTTTTTTCAGCCTGAGTGTAAAATATATAAAGAGTAGACATCATGGTAAAATTAAGCAGTAAAAGAATAAGTATCAGCTTCCATCTAAGAGACATCCTATCCAATATTCGCATAATCATGTATAATGTATTATATTATGCTTTCAGAAAGAATTTCATCTGTTTTTAAAAAAATAACTTATGCAGCCTTAAGAGCAGGAAGAAATCCAGAAGAGATTAAGCTTATTGCTATAACAAAATCACAACCTATTGATAAAATAAAAGAGGCAGCAGATCTGGGCTTAAGAGTCTTTGGTGAAAACAGGGTTCAGGAAGCAAAGACTAAAATAGAATTTCTCAAAGATTTTAATATCGAATGGCACATGGTAGGTCATTTGCAGAGCAATAAAGTAAAAGATGCTGTCAGGTTATTTGAGGTTATACATTCACTTGATTCTGAAAAGCTTGCGAGATTGATAAACAGAGAGTCGGAAAAATCTGGTAAGATTCAGAGAGTTTTGATACAGGTAAAATTATCTGAAGAAGAATCCAAATATGGAATCAAGGAATGGGAAATAGAAAATTTACTGGAAATATGTAAAGATCTTAAAAACCTCAAAGTTGAAGGACTCATGACAATTCCTCCATATTTTGAAAATCCTGAAGATGTAAGACCATACTTCAGAAAACTCAGGCAGATAAAGAAAAATTTATCAGAGAAAGGTTACTTTCTTAAAGAACTCTCAATGGGAATGTCTCACGACTTTGAAGTAGCGATTGAGGAAGGAGCTACAATGGTTAGAATAGGAACAGCCCTTTTCGGGCAGAGAGAAACTTGAGGAGGGAATAAAATGGTAGGTTTTATTGGTGGAGGCAATATGGCAGAAGCCTTAATAAGAGGGCTTATTAAAGAAGGCAAAAAAAATATTATTGTATCTGAACCGGTTGAAGAAAGAAGGAGATATATTGAAAACTGCTATGGAGTTAAAACAACCCCGTCAAACACAGAAGTGGTTAGTTTGTCTGATATTGTTGTATTAGCTGTTAAACCCCAAAATATAAAGGAAGTTCTTGAAGAAATTAAAGATGCTGTTACAGAAAAACACACAGTTGTTTCCATAGCAGCTGGTATCCCCTTAAGTCTATTTCAGAAATATCTAAAAACAGATAAACTTATAAGAGCTATGCCCAATCTTGCAGCCACGGTTGGAGAAGCCATGACTGTTCTTGCTCTTTGTGAATGCCTTGAAATGAAGGTTGTAGCTCCTGTCAGGGAAATATTTATGAGTGTGGGTAAGGTAATAACTCTTCCAGAGCACTATATGAATCTTGTTACCGCTCTGTCAGGTAGTGGACCAGGATTTCTATGCTATGTGCTTGAGGAATTTATAAATGTCGCAATAGAATCAGGCTTTCATGAAGATATTGCAGGAGAGTTAATGATTCAAACATTTATTGGAACAGCAAAACTTCTTGACAGCGGGCTTCCACCTGATAAAATAAGACAGAAAGTAACATCACCGGGAGGGACAACAGAGGCAGGACTTAAAGTTTTATCTCAGGGTTCACTCAGAGAAATCCTTTTAAAAACTATTCAAGAAGCAACAAAGAGGGCTCAAGAACTTTCAACTATGGGAGGATAAATGTTTATACTTGGAAATTTTATCATTGCTTTAGGAAAAATTCTTGATATTATACTTTCTGTTTACAGTTTCATTGTAATAATTGCAGCAATACTGAGCTGGGTTAATCCAGACCCCTATCATCCAATTGTTAGATTTCTTTACGGAATTACAGAACCTGTTCTTCGCCCAATAAGGAAATTGTTACCTTTTAGATTACCAGTTGATATTTCACCATTAATTCTTCTTGGTATAATATACTTTTTACAAAAATTTTTAATTGAAAGCCTTATTGAAATTGGTTACAGAATTAAAGGAGGAATATTATGAGAATCACACCACTGGATATTCAGCAAAAGCAATTTAAGGTGAAACTCAGAGGCTTTGATATGGAAGAGGTTTACTCCTTCCTTGAAATAGTAAGGGAGGAACTGGAGGAACTTTTGAAAGAAAACTCTATGTTAAAAGAAAGAGTTGCAATTCTTGAAAGTCAGTTACAGGAATATAAAAAGATAGAGCAGTCCATCAGAGACACATTGATGACAGCACAGAAACTTGTTGAAGACTTTCAGACAAATGCCAGAAAAGAAGCGGAACTGATAATAAAAGAAGCAGAGTTAAAGGCAGAAAATATTATAAAAGAGGCACAGGAAAAGGTTGTAAAAATTCATGAAGATATAGTTGATTTGAAAGGTATAAGAAGACATTTTAAGGAGGAAATAAGAAGACTAATAGAGGGTTATCTAAAAATGCTTGAGTTTGATAAGGAAAGAGAAGGAGAAGAAGGTGAGATTTAGTTCTCTCAGGGGAATGCAGGATATACTTCCTTCTGAGGTTCATTTATGGCAGTATATTGAAAAACAGGCACGTAAAATATTTGAAACCTTTAATTTTCAAGAGATTCGCACACCTGTGGTTGAAAACGCTGAGCTTTTTTTGAAAAGCATCGGTGAAGATACTGATATAGTTGAGAAGGAGATGTATGTATTTCAGGATAAAAAAGGAAGAAAAGTTGCTTTAAGACCTGAAGGAACTGCTTCTGTTGTGAGAGCTTACATCCAGAATAGCCTTTTTCTGAACCCAGCTCCTCAAAGATTTTACTATATTGGGCCTATGTTCAGATATGAAAGACCGCAAAAGGGAAGATTCAGACAGTTTCATCAGATTGGAGTAGAAGTCCTCGGCATAGATTCACCAGCTGTGGATGGTGAATTGATCTATATAGTTAAAAAATTTTTTGAAAAACTCAACATTAAAAATCTTACATACGAGATAAACTCCCTGGGATGCAAAAAATGCAGAACTTTATATAAAGAAAATCTTTTCAAATTTT
>CAZDXM010000018.1:0-17286 GCA_964509535.1 uncultured Thermodesulfovibrio sp.
GTATATTTTGTTTTATCATATTTATGAGCCTCCTTTTTTGTGTTTTTTTTCATCTATTGGGTGATATTTTATATCACCCTTAAAACTAAAATCCACAAAAAGGAGGCTCACTTTTTTATATGCCTAATGGCAATTTTAGGTCATTTTTTTATTGAGGATATCTTTATATGCTGTTCTCATAAGATTGAAAATTTTTATGTAATAATCATCAGCATAATCTCTGTAGGTATTTATGTGTGGCTGGAAAGATTTATTCTTGAATATGAGGGTAACTTCCGCATAAATTCCGTCTTTAATATAAATTCTGTGTGAATAATCCTTTGTTGTGGCAAGAACCACTTTTGCAAGCCCTATGTATCCTGGATCAAGATTTATTGTGCGTTTTCCATTGATTGAAAGAGTCTCTTCAATCTGATTTGTTTGAAGTTTAATCTGAGCTATCTCAGCTTCTGATATTAGATTTCTAAAAAATATAAACCTTCTCAGTAAAGGCCTGCCAAATTCTGCATTATAATACTGAGAATAGTTCCACTCCTTCTTAGCTGATTCAAGGAGTATTTCTCCGAATTTTTCTACAAGAATATTTCTTGCCTTATAATATGCTTCCTCATCTTTAAACAGAGTTCCAACAAATAATAAAACCTTTTTTGGCTGAGAGGGTTTCCCCATTAAGAGAGCACCTGTTTCAGGTGCGGAACTATATGAGGATTATCCCAATGAATTGGTCCTATAATTTTACGTCTCAGTATCCCTTTCCTGTCTATTAGAAAAGTCTCAGGAACTCCTTTTACTCCATATAAAGATGAAACATTTCCATCATCAATTAATACAGGAAAACTGTATCCTGCATTTTTAACAATTTCTGCTACCCGTGAGGGATTATCTTTATAAACAACAGTTAAAAATATCAGATCATCTGAACTATTTTTATTTAAATAAGCCTGAATTGATTTTTTTTCTTCTTTGCAGTCATTACACCATGATGACCAGAAATTAAGAATCACAATTTTACCTTTAAACTCACCAAGTTGCCATTTTTTCCCATTAATATCCTTAAGTTCAAAATCAGGAGCTGGTTGACCTATTTCTGCCTTTTTTTGAAGTGATAGAGTTTTACCTTTTTTAAAAACTATGCTTCCTGTAACAATTAATGCAAGTAAAATAAATAAAATTAAAAAAACATTTTTTTTCATGCTTTACCTTAATTAATAGAAGCTGTTACTTCTTCCTCAATTTCTTCAAACTCTATGTTATTGTTCTTTAACTCCACTTTTATGAGACTGGCTCCTTTAAATCTACCTTTTAAAATTTCCTCTGAAAGAGGATCCTCTATTTCTTTAGCTATTGCTCTTCTCATTGGCCTTGCCCCATAGACTGGTTGATAATATTTGTTTAGAATCCAGTGTTTTACCTCATCAGAGACTGTTATAATCATTCCGTATTCAGAAAGTTTTCTGTTTGTTTCAGAGATTAACAGATCCAGAATTGCAAGGAGATGGGATTCCTCAAGAGGATGGAATACAACTATATCATCAACTCTGTTTAAAAACTCCGGATTAAAAGTTTTTTTCAGCTCTGCAAAAACATTTTCTTTGATTTTTGCATATACATCAGTGGAATGAGATTTGTGGAATCCAAGGGGGGTTGATTTTTCAATAAGTCTTGCTCCAATATTTGATGTCATTATTATGATTGTATTTCTGAAGTCCACCTTTCTTCCGAAGCTGTCTGTAAGAACTCCCTCATCAAGTATCTGAAGCAGGAGGTTAAATACATCAGGATGAGCCTTTTCAATCTCATCAAAAAGAACAACAGAGTATGGTCTTTTACGAATTTTTTCTGTAAGCTGTCCGCCTTCTTCATATCCTACATATCCTGGAGGTGCACCTATGAGTTTGGATACATTGAATTTCTCCATATATTCAGACATATCAAATTTAACCAAAGCATTTTCATCATTAAACATGAACTCTGCAAGAGCCTTTGCAAGCTCTGTTTTGCCAACTCCTGTTGGTCCGAGAAAGAAGAATGAACCCACAGGTCTATTTTTTGTTTTAAGTCCTGCACGTGAGCGTCTTATTGCTTTACATACAGTTTTTATTGCTTCATCCTGTCCGACGATTCTTTTATGCAAGGCTTCTTCCATATGAAGAAGTTTTTCAGATTCTGCCTGTTCAAGTTTATAAAGAGGGATTCCTGTCATTCTTGAAACTGTATATGAGACATCTTCTGCAGTAACAATAGGAACTTCTTTATACATTGTTTCTTTCCATTTCTTGTAGTTTGATTCATAGATTCTTCTTATTTTATCCTCTTCATATTTTGTTTTTTGGGCAGCTGTTAAGTCATGAAGCTTGATATACATGGATTTTTCCTTTGAAAGTCTGGCAAGTTCAAATTCAAGATCTTTTAATTCCTGAGGTATAACAGATCTTTTTAGCTTAATCCTTGATGCTGTTTCATCAATAACATCTATTGCCTTGTCAGGTAAATATCTATCTGTTATATATCTATCTGAGAGTTTAACTGCAACCTCTAATGCTTCATCTGTAATTTTTACTTTATGATGGGACTCGTATTTTTCTCTGATTCCTTTAAGGATCTCAATCGTTGTCTCAACAGTTGTTGGCTGTATATAAACAGGCTGAAATCTTCTTTCAAGTGCGCCGTCCTTTTCAATATATTTTCTGTATTCCTGAGGAGTTGTTGCTCCTATACACTGTATCTCACCGCGTGAAAGTGCTGGTTTTAACATATTTGATGCATCCACAGAGCCTTCTGCTGCACCAGCTCCGATTATTGTGTGAAGCTCATCTATAAATAAGATAACATTTTCTGACTGTGTTGCCTCTCTCATAACTGCTTTAAGGCGTTCTTCAAACTGCCCCCTGTATTTTGTTCCTGCTATTAATGCTCCAAGATCCAGTGCTATAATTCTTTTTCCAAGCAAAATATCAGGCACATTTCCTTCAACAATTTTCTGTGCAAGCCCTTCAACAATCGCAGTTTTACCAACCCCCGGCTCTCCAATAATTACAGGATTATTTTTGATTCTTCTTCCAAGAATCTGGATTACTCTTTCTATCTCTTCTTGTCTTCCGATTACAGGATCAAGTTTGCCATCCATGGCAAGAAGTGTTAAATCTCTTCCAAATTCATCAAGTGCAGGTGTGTTTGTTCTTTTTCTTTCCTTTTGAGGTGTGCCCTGAAAATGTGGTCTTATTGAAAAGTTTATTGTTAACTGCCTTGCAGCAAGGAGATTGATTCCAAAACTTCTCAGGATTTTACCAGCTATGCCTTCCTCCTCTTTAATCAAGCCAAGAAATAGATGCTCGCTTCCAATGTATGGATGTCCAAGCAGTCGGGCTTCTTCAATTGCATATTCAAGAACCTTTTTTGCTCTTGGAGAAAACGGTATCTCTCCATAAGTAAGAAGGTTTCCTTCGCTGGCTATCTTTTTTTCTATTTCATATCTAAGATTTTCAGGAGCAATGCCAACTTTTCTCAGGATTGCTACAGGAATTGATTCTTCCTCTTTTAAAATTGCCAGAAGCAGATGCTCTGTATCAAGAAATTCACTGTTACGCCTTTCAGCTTCTTCTCTTGCATACAGGATTATTTTACGCCCCTTTTCGGTGAACCTTTCAAACATTTCAAGCTCCTATGGAATTTTGAGTTCTTAATCAATATTAATTTTTTTACATCGTTCCTGTCAATCTTCATATTTTAAAGCCTTCAGTAAACTTTCTGGTTCTGTTCCTATTTTCAATGCCTTAACATTTAAAATTTTTTCTATATCTTTTATAGTTAAATCGTCTATAAATTTATCTTCTGAATCTTTCATTGTAACATCAGGAATGAGAAGTATATCACCAGGTTCTGTATATTGAACTAAGCCTTTTGTTATATCCTCACCTGTTAGGAGTCCTGTTACTGTTATTGTTTCACCGAATAGATTATTTTTCAGAGGATAACAATCTATGGGGATGTTTCTTTTTTTTAATCTTTCCATAAACCTTGCAAGATATTGATAAAATGAAATACCTGTAAATGTTATAAATCTTTTTTTAAGTTTCAAAGAAGGTATCTGAAGCTTCATGGCTCTGTGCATAAATAAAGGAACCATTCCAACTCCATTTTCAATCTGAGAAAAATCATCATATACCCTGAGTGATGGAAATTCTCTCTCAGCCTTTAAATATAACTCATCGCTGAGATAGACAAATGTAAACCCGTATTTTTTGCGGAATCTTTTTTGAAATACTTCAACAATTTTTATTATTTCCTCCGCTCTGTCCTTTGTTACAGGTTTTAGTCCATTTTTATGATATTTTGTAAGCCCTACAGGTACAACAGCTACTGAAGCCACATATGGATAAAGCTTGTAAAGTTCTGAAATTGTTTTTTCAAGCACCTCTCCATCATTAATTTCTGGACAGACAACAACCTGTGTATGCATTTTTATTTTAATTTTTGCAAGTTTTTTAAGTTCTGAAAGGATTGGTGGAGCATTATAGTTTCCCAGAAGGCGATTTCTTATTTCAGGATCTGTGGCATGAACAGATACATAAAGAGGGCTCAGTCTGAGTTTTTCTATTCTTTCATAGTCCTTTTTAGTAAGATTTGTTAGAGTAATATAGTTACCATAAAGAAAGCTTGCCCTGTAGTCCTCATCTTTAACATAAAGGGATTTTCTCAGTCCTTTTGGAAGTTGATCAACAAAACAGAACAAGCATCTGTTTCTGCATCTTTTTATTTTGAAGGGCAACTGAATTCCAAGTGGCTCACCATTTTTTTTGATTTTAAATCTGATTTCTTCACCATTTCTGTCAATAACGAATTTAAGGATTTCTTCATCTCCATAAAACATTAAATCCAGAGCATCTCTAACAGCATGACTGTTTATTGAGAGGATCCTGTCTCCTGGTTTTATTCCTGCTTTGTAAGCAGGACTCTCATGTATTACACTTTCAATTTTAACTCCTCTGTTTTTCATCTTTTTTTGAATCTTATGGATATATACTGAAGTAGTGAAACAGTAACAAGAAGACTTACGAGAAAGTAACAGAACTCAGGCGGTGAAGGAATATCAAAATTTGTTGAAAGAAGAATGTAACCGAATATAATCACCTGCGAGGCATTGCTTATTTTACCAAGTATTGTAGGTTTTATGGCTATCTTTTCTCTTATATATGCTTCAAGCCATCCAATTGCCACAATAGCATCTCTTGTGAAAACCACTGAAAGAAACCATTTAGGAGCTATATCATTTATATAAAAAGTTATCATGATACTTAAAAGAAGAACTTTATCTGCTACAGGATCAAGAATACAACCAATCTTAGAAATTTGATTGAATTTCCTTGCAATAATTCCATCAAGGGTATCTGTTAAGCCAGCCAGAGCCACAATTTTCAGAGCAAGACTGTAGGATTTAGTAGTCATCGCCATAATGAAAAAGGGCACAAGGAAAATTCTTAAAAGACTCAGCATATTAGGAATTGTTAATATTCTTTCATTCATATTATACCCCTATGGAATGTTAAAGGGGACAGAATATCTGCCCTCAAGTAAATTTCGGGCATGTTTTTTTTCAACTGCAAAATCATAGGTTTCAGCTTCCCTGAAAGCTCTCATAAAATATTTTCTTGCAGTTTTTTTTCTTTTATCAAGATAGTGTAACATTCCCTTAAGAAGCATGCAATATATTAAACCACGAGGGTCATTACATTTTTTAAAGTTTTTTTCAGCATTTTTTATATACTGCCATGCTGTGAGATATTTTTTATTCAATATCATTACAACTGCCATGCTCCATAAGGTGTATGATGAGCTGACAATATCACCGATTTTTGTATAAATATTCAGGGCTTTTTTAAAAAATTTTTCAGCATTTTTAAGGTCGTTTTTCATTCTATAAGCGTTACCTATGCCACAGAAAGAATATGCTGTACCAAATCTATCTCCAATTTCTTTAAATATTTCATTTGCTTTTTTGTAGTATTTCATGGAAGTCTCAAATCTGCTGTAAATTCTTGAACTGCCACCTATTCCGCAGAATGTATATGCAAGAGCCTTTTTATCTTTAATTTTTTTAAATAACTGCTGAGCTTCTTGAAAAGCCTGAAGTGATTTTTTAATTCTTCCTGCCCATCTCCATATAGTTCCCAGAGACCACAATGTAAATGCAATTGCTTCTTTATCTTTGTTTCTTTCATAAATATTTTTTGCTTTTCTTATAATTTTTAAAGCTTCCTTCCACTGTCCTTTTGCTTTTTTTGAAAGAGCCAGTCCTGTCAAGGTATCTGCCAGTGCAAGCTCATTGCCAACAGCTTCAGCAAGCTCAGTAGCTTCTTTATAATAATTTTCAGCACTGTTGATTTTTCCAGTTATACGGTTCAAATCTCCCAGTACTATCAGGGCATCAAGAACAAGCTCTGATTCAGCTTTTTTAATTGCTTTTTTGTAAATCCTTCTCCAGAGCTTTAATGATTCTCTGAATAAACCCTTAAACCTTAATTTTTCTGCCTTTTCAATATATTTTTTCACTTAATTGCTTTTTCAGTTTATCAACAAATTTTTTATAGTCTCTTTCTCCAAAAAATGCTGAACCTATAACTAAAATATCAGCCCCAGCATTGACAATATCTTTTACATTTTCAAGCTTGACTCCTCCATCAACCTCCAAAAGAGCCTTAGAACCTCTTGATAAAATCATTTTTTTTGCTCTGTTAATCTTATCTATACTTGATAAAATAAACTGCTGTCCTCCAAACCCTGGATTAACAGACATGATAAGAAGCAGATCAATATCCTGGATAATTTCCTCAACTGAATTAAGCGGAGTTGCAGGATTTAAGGATACTCCGGCTTTAATACCCCTTTCTTTTATCTGCCATACTGTTCTGTGAAGATGCCTGGATGCTTCCAAATGAACTGTAAGAATGTTAGCTCCAGCTTTGATAAAATCTTCTATGTATTTTTCAGGGTTTACAATCATTAAATGAACATCAAGAGGAAGTCTGGTTACCTTTTTAACAGCTTCAACAATCAATGGTCCAACAGTAATATTAGGAACGTATACTCCATCCATAACATCAATGTGAATCATATCCACTCCTGATTCCTCAGTGAGTTTTATCTCTTCAGCAAGCCTTCCAAAGTCAGCAGAAAGTATTGATGGTGCTATAAGTGTCAATTTTTCTCCTCCTTTTTACCGAGACTTACAATTAATTTTATTGCCTTTCCTCCTTCCTCAGGCTCAGGTCTTTGAGCTATAACAATGTTTTCAGGATATTTTTCAGAGTGAATATAGATAATTTTTTCCACGGGTATACCAATTGTATTTAAAATTTTTTCAGCTTCCTCAAAACTAATTCCCGTAACCTGAGGCAGTATGGAAAATCTCAATCCCTTGCTGACTATTACTCCAACCTCCCTCCCTTTCTTAATCTTTGTTCCTGGAGGTGGAGACTGTCTTGAAACAGTCCCTACAGGAGTTTCAGCATACTCTTCTCCATCAATCCTTATATAAAGTCCTTTTTCCCTTAATATCTGATTTGCCTTAACAATGCTTTTCCCTCTTAAATCAGGAGTTTCTGTGTTTCCTCCAGAAACTAAAAGTGTCAGGGAAATATAGCCTGTAATAAATCCTGCTAATATTATTCCTGTTATGTATAGAAATTTTCTCATTCAGTTTTTAAAAGTTTTGCAATATAAAAGCCATCCATCCCATGGATATGCGGATATGTCCGCAACATTTTTATACTACAAAATTCATCATGTTTCTGCAAAAATTTATTAATTACCTGTTCTCCTTCCTCAGGCTCAGTTACGGCAACTCCTTCTTTTTTGTATTTTCTTAAAAAATTTCTCAAGATTGCATTTACTGCTGAAGATTTTTTCTTATATCTTTTTTCAATATTTACTGCTTCAAAGACCGCTGCATACTCAGGAACGCGCATAAAAATTAACTGATAAACCGCACTCTGTCAGACATATTAAACCTTGAAAGCACATCATCTGTTAGTAGCATTTTCAGGGGTTTATTTTCCCCCAACACACTGCTTAAAATTTCAACTGCTTTCTGTCTCGGATTTTGTGATCTATGAACCATTTAAGAGCTTCCTCAACTTTCTGCAGACTCACTGTTGTATCAATGCATGGACCAAATGGTCTTTCATTCAGAATTCCAATAACTGGCAGGGGATATGTATCAACTATTCCACTTGAGAGGTCTCTTTCGCAGGCAACAGCAACTATTGCATCGGGTTTTACCTCTTTGACCACCTTTCTTGCAATTGTGCCTCCTGTTGCAATAGCAATTGAAATCTTGTAAGCTTCTGCAAGCTCAATTAAATCCTTTATTTTACAGTTTCCACATCTGCGGCATTTAAAAACATCAAAAGTAAGTCTGACATCACACTTTGAGTTCTGAATGCAGTGCGGAAGTAAAAGAAGTATTTTATTTACCTCAGCAGTATCACGCATGACAAGACAGTTGTTGAGTTTTACAATATATGCCTGAAACTGAGATCTTCTGGATTTAAGAAATGCACCAGCAAGCATCAGTAAAGGATAAAAAATTTTAAGGACAAAACCTCTAAGAAAATGAGTCCACGCCTTCATTTATTTTTCTTCCACAAACAAATTCCTTTGCTGTCATTATTTTTTTACCTTCAGGTTGAATCAGTAGAATTTTAAGAAGCCCCTTCCCTGTCCCAACAATTAACTCATCCTTAGCTTTTAGTATCAGTCCGGGACTGCTCAAACCTTCAATGAGTTCTGCCTTTATTATTTTTATTCTTTCATTTTTTAGAAAGCAGTATGCACAGGGCCATGGATAAGTGCCGCGTATAAGATTGAAGATATCTCTTGCAGGTTTATGCCAGTTAATTCTTCCATCTTCTTTTTTTAGTGTGGGAGCATAGCTTGGTTCACCTTTCTGTGGCAAAGGTGTGATAATACCTTTTCTCATTTTATCAATTGTTTCAACAATCAGTTCCGCACCGATTAATGAAAGTTTTTCAGAAAGGCTCTGTGCATTGTCATCATCTTCAATTTGAACCTCTTTCTGCAGAAGCACATCTCCTGTGTCCAATCCTTCGTCAATGAGCATGGTTGTTACACCTGTTATTTTTTCTCCTTTAATTAATGCCCACTGTATTGGTGCTGCTCCTCTGTATTTTGGCAGTAAAGAAGCATGCAGATTTATGAAACCATGCTCTGCAGTTGTAAGAATTTCTTTTGGAAGAATTTTGCCATAAGCAACAACTACTCCAAATTCTAAATTTAAAGACTTCAGTTTTTTTATAAACTCTTCATTCTTTATCCTTTCAGGCTGGACAAGGGGTAAGCCGTATTCCACTGCGATTTTTTTAATTTCAGGTGGTTGAATTATTTTCCCTCTTCCTTTTGGTCTGTCAGGCTGTGTTACCACGAGCAATATTTTTTCTCCCTTTAAGATTAGAGCTTTAAGTGTAGGGACAGCAAACTTTGGAGTTCCAAAAAAGACTATCCCTTCTGACATAAGAAACCTATTTCTTTTTTTTCAGATACTTTCTTCTGAAAAGCTCTCTTTTTAAGGGGCTTATTCTATCAATAATAAGAATTCCTTCAAGATGGTCTATTTCATGCTGTAATGCCCTTGCAAAAAGTCCTGTTCCTTCTATTTCTATCTGTTTGCCATTTCTGTCCAGAGCTTTTACAAAGACCTTTTCCTTTCTTTTAATTTTTGTTATAAATCCTGGTATGCTCAGGCAACCTTCTTCAGAAACAATTTCTCCTTCAGACCTCACAATTTCTGGATTAATTAAAACCACAGGAGAGCGTTGGTTTTCTGTCAGGTTTGTATCTAACACAATAATTCTCTTTAAAACTCCAACCTGAGGTGCGGCTAAACCTATTCCACGAGCATTATACATAGTTTCAATCATGTCATCAATTAGCTTTCTGAGGTCACCATTGATACTTCTTACATAGTCAGCCTTTTTTTTCAATACCTCATCTGGATATTTTTTTATTTCAAGAATAGGCATAAAAAATTATACCTAAAATACGCTAAATTTGAAAAATTTTTTGGGATTCTTCTTTATTTCCTCAATTAATTCTTTAAGCTCTTTTATGCTCTGTCTTAAATCATCTGCTAATGTTTTGTCTTTAAGAAGCATCTGAAGTGTCCCTTCGGATTTTTCAATTTTCTGAAGAAGACTTTCAAGTCTCTGAGATGATTTTGTTAGACTTTCATACAACATTGGATCATTTATCATTTTGCCGAGGCTTCCTTCAGAAGATGATATTTTGATTGAGATATTTTCAAGATTTTTAACTGCATTTGAAAGCTTCTGATAAAACTCTCTATCATTTGCAAGCATTCCAATGCTTCCATGCCTTATTTCTTCAATAGTTCTTTTAAGCTCTGAGATTGTTGAGTTTAAATTATTGTACAAAGAAGGGTCAGTAAATAATTTTGGAATTGTTCCTTCAGATTTATCAATTTTTGTTATCAAAGAGTCAATTTTGTTAATTAAACCTTCCATTTTATTCATTGTGGATGTGGCAATCCCTATTATTTCCCTTGCTTCCATTTGTGGATAACCATACATTCCCCGGGATATATCAAAATCATAAGGGGACTCACCAGGGAATATTTCAATGTATTTATCACCGAGTAATCCGATTGTTTGAATAGTTGCTTTTGCATCAGATCTCAAGTAGCTTAAAACATTTTTATCTATGGATACTTTTACAACTGTGCCGTGTTCTTTGCTGAGTTTTATATCCTTAACAGAGCCAACATCAACTCCAGCAATTCTTACAGTAGCTCCCTTCCGCAGTCCTTTAACATCAGAGATATAAATGTTAAGCATAGATTTTTCTTTAAAAACAGATTGGATTCCGCCAGAAAAAACCACAACAAAAAAGATAATGAGCAGGGTAACTGTTATAACAATGCCAACCTTAAGGGATGCCCATCTTAGTTGTTTTTTTCTGTCAAACATATTATATCCTTTTTAAAATTTCCACATATTTATTAACCATCTCATCTATTTCTCTTTCCACCCTCTCATCAGGTTTGCCAATTGAGACAGGTCCATAATGACCCAGCCTTGTAAATCCTAAGCAGATACATCCATGAATTAAAAATGCCTTCAGTATATCAAGACATGCTGTTTCTCCTCCTCCACCAATCATTCCTGTAGATGTAAATGCTGCAACAAGCTTCCCTTCAATTTTTCTGTAATATTTTACGCTTTCATCTATGAATTTTTTAACTTCAGATGCCATTGTCCCAAAATAATTCGGTGAACCTACTATATAGCCATCATAATCCAGAAGACTGTCAATCTCTATTTCTTCCACTCTTTTTAAATCAACTTTGATTTCTTTGTTTGCAAGTTTTTCAGCAATCATTTTTGCCATTTTCTCAGTATTTCCAGTTCTTGAATAATAAACTACCAAAACTTTTTTCATTGCACACCTCCGTAATTTTTATTCTCATTTTATCACAAATTTTTCAATTTGTTTTATTTATAAATTCATAAATTATATAAATATTCATGAATTTTCAGGAATTTGTAGGCATGACATAAATAAAATAGCATTGACTTTCAGAAATGAAGTTTAGTATTTTATATAATCATTATTAGGTTAGTGAATCTCAGGAGGAATTTAAATGGCAGAGAAAGAATGGGATTGGAACAGTAAAGAAAAGTTAGTAGCAGATATAAATGAGTGGAAGAGCCAATACATTGACCTCAGAGAGCTAACTCCCTCACCTGATGGAGAGAAAATAGGAGCAATAGTCCAGCCAGAAAAAAGAAAGTTTACTTTTCGCGTAAATGATGAAGTCTGGGATGAGCTTTTTGAAAGAATGTATTCCTTTAAATTCAATCTTGAAAATCAACCTATTGTGCTTGCTTACAGGGACTTTGAATGGGCTGTTGTTGTTGATAAAGAGATGTGGGAAGAAAAATTTGATATGATATGGAATTTAACATTGAGTCCTGATACAAAAAGCATAGCAGTAAATATAAGAACAGGTGAGATGACAAGCGGTGTCTGTCTTAACGGAGTAGCGTGGGAGAATACTTTTCCCGAAGCAAGAGACCTTGTTATAAGTCCTGATGGAAAAAGAACAGCCACCCATGTTCAGATTAGACCCCGAAAAGAGCTTGATCTTGAATGGTTCTATCAAAAAAACTATACAGTTGCTGTTGACGGACAAGCATGGGATAATTCTTTTCTGAGTATATGGGGTTGTACTTTTAGTCATGACGGTTCTCATACTGCAGCAACAGCAATGACTGATCTTTCACAATATTCAATCGTAGTAGATGGGAAATTATGGGATAAATCTTATGGAGCTTGCTGGGAGCCTGTTTTTAAGCCAAAGAGCTCTGATGTTGTAGCTCCTGTTCAGACTCCAAAAGGCTGGACACTTGCAATGAACGGGAATCCAATCTGGGATTCATTTATACAGGTGTGGAGGCAGAAATTCAGTCCTGATGGCAAAAGACTTGCAGCAGTTGTTGCTACAGAGGTTGGTAAATGGACTGTTGCAGTAGATGGAATTCCCTGGAAAAATGTTTTTAATCAGATGGTTTTAACACCTAACTTCAGTCCTGATGGAAGAAGTATAGCAGCAGTTGTTAAACATAATAACAGATATACTGTTGTTGTGGATGATGTTGTTTGGAATGAAACTTTTGATCTTGTATGGGACCCTCAGTTCAGTCCAGCAGGAGATAAGGTTGCAGTGAGGGTTGAAAAGGACGGGAAGTATTTCATTGCAGTTAATGGTAAGGTAGGCAAAAAAGCATACGAATGGCTATGGGATCCTCAGTTCAGTCCTGATGGAACAAAGATTCTTGTTCGCTGCATTGACGGTGGCAAATATTTTAGAAGAATTATTTCAGTTAATGAAATATAAAACTGTGGAGAGATAAAGATGGGATTTCTTGAAAGCACAACTCTTTACAACATATTAAGAGGACCCATGACATGGGTTGCCTTTGGAGTTTTTATCATAGGGAGTATTTACAGAATCTACACCCTTGTTAATCAGGCAAAAAAAGAAAAGTTAGTTCTTCCTTTTGTAGACCTGAAAGCAGCTTTAAAGTCTTTAATTCACTGGCTTATTCCCTTTGGTTCAAGAAGGTGGAGGCTAAAACCTTATTTTACTCTTCTTACATTTTCATTTCATTTCTGTCTTGTGTTTACTCCCATATTTTTGCTTTCTCATAATCTTTTATGGTATGAATCCTGGAAAATTTCCTGGTGGACGCTGCCAGAGTCATGGGCAGATATAATGACAGTTATTGTTATTATCGGTTGTGTTTTCTTTTTTTTCAGAAGGATCTTTGATCCAACTGTAAAATTTGTTACATTTACATCAGATATTATTTTTGTGATAATATGCTTTTTAACATTTCTTTCAGGATTTTTAGCCTATCATCAATGGCTTCTTTCTTACAAGGCAATGCTTAATTTACATATATTTTTTGGAGAGGTTATGCTCATAAGTATTCCTCTGACGAGGCTTACACATATGTTTTACTTTTTCCTTACACGAGCATATATGGGTTCTCAGTTTGCTATATGGAAAACAAAGGATTGGTAAAATTTTAAATATTGAGGTGATGATATGGCTACAAAAACAAATGAAGTAAAAACTGAAGAAAAACAAAAGATAATAAGCAAAGATTTTCCTGAATATGTAAGAGATGTTATTAATGACCCCGGGCTTGATGAGACAATTAAGAAGCTTACTCCTGAAAAAATACAGAAGGCATACAATGCAGTATTTGGTAAGATATCTTCAAGGGTCAAATCAATAATAGATACATGCATGCATTGTGGTCTTTGTGCAGAAGCCTGTCAATGGTATCTTTCAAATGACAAGGACCCAACTTATGCACCTGTTGCAAAGATGAGGATGACAGCTTGGGAGCTCATAAACAGACAGGGCAAAGTTGATGCTGAGTTTGTGAAGCAGTGTGCAAGAATAGTTTTTACAGAATGCAATATATGTCATCGTTGTAGCATGTATTGTCCTTTTGGACTTGACATTACATTTATTATAGGAATGGTTAGAAGATTTTGTTTTCTTTTAGGTGTTGTTCCGCAAAGAATGATGGAAATGAATCAAGCTTTTATGGCTACCCTTAATCAGGTTTGGATGCCACAGAATGACTATATTGATGCTTTGTTATGGAGAGAAGAAGAAGGTGCACCAGATTTTAAAAATTTAAGAATTCCAATAGAAAAAGAAGGTGCAGAAATAATATGGTATCCTCTTGCAGCTGAACCAAAGTCAGGATTTTATCATATAGACAGATTTGCAAAGATAATGCAGGTGGCTGGTGTAGACTGGACAATGTGTATCAAAGAAGGTTGGGACAGTAGTAATATGCCTATGTTTATTCGTGATATGGTCACTATGCAGAGAATTGTGAAAGGACTTTATGAGAATGCGGCACGATTGCGAGTTAAAAGGATGGTCCTCACTGAGTGAGGGCATCCAAGATTTGCCACAAGTTTTGTGGCACCGATAATGATGGGATACAAAGATTTGCCTTATGAGGTTTTACAGCCAGGAGAGTTTTATTATGAACTTTTGGTTACAGGGAGATTAAAGATTGATCCAGCTAAGAAGATTAAAGAACCAGTTACATTGCAAGACCCTTGCAATGTTATTAGAAGAGCAGGAGCAGCTGAAAAATTTAGATACATTGTTCAGCAAACCTGTGAGGATTTCAGAGAAATGTATCCTAACAGGGAACACAACTTCTGTTGCAATGCAGGTGGAGGTTTAGCAGTTTTGGCACAGTGGATATCTCATAAAGCAAAAGGTAACAGGGTAAAAGCAGAACAGATATTAAGAACAGGAGCAAAAATAGTTATTGCACCTTGTCATAACTGTAATGTCGGACTTAAAGATGTTATAAAATACTGGAATTTACCAGTAAAATTGATGTTTTTTGATGAATTACTTGAAAAGACAATGCTTATTCCTGATGAATTAAAAGCTGAAGAAGAGGAGTAAATTATGAAAAGTAGAACCTTGATTTTATTTCTTATAGTTCTCGCGTGCTATCTTATTCTTATTATTTATGGATTGAATAAAGTTTATACTCAGCCTTTTCCTGTTTCCAAAGAGATACCTCTGACAAAACCTGAAAACAAGATTGCAATAGCTCATACTGAGATATTTGGTGTGCTTGAAAGACCTCAGGTAATATTTGAGCATCAAAAGCATGTTGATGCACTGGTAAAAGAAGGTAAAAAGGATTGGGAGACTTGCAGTGTATGTCATCCTGTGATTGACAATGAACTGAAGCCAACATTTCCCAAGAAAGTTGACAAGAAAGACAAAGACAGCATAATGAATGCCTATCATGATGAATGCATGGATTGTCATAAACAGAAGCTTAAAGAAGGTAAAAAATCCGGTCCACTTGTCTGCGGTGACTGTCATTCCAAAGAAAAGGAAGGCTTAAAGATAAAATATCCAGTTAAGGAGTTTGATTTTAAGGCTCATTATGACCATGTGGAGAAACTCAAGAAAAGAACAGGTAAAAAAGATTGTAGCCTCTGTCATCATATATATGACATAGAGGAAGAAAAAGAAGAACTCCGTCTGGTATATGAAGAAGGTAAAGAGGAGTCATGCTATTACTGCCATGACCTGAATAAGAAGAAAGGTCCAAAATATTCAAGGATTGCTAAGGTAGCTGCTGAAAAGGGACTTAATTTACAAAAGGCATCTCACCAGTTATGTCTTAACTGTCATGTATCAATCAATAAAGAGGGAAAACTCACAAAGGATGAAAAACTTCCTCCACTTGAGTGCATTAAATGTCATGATGGGAAATATAGAACCGTTGCTGAACTGGAAAAAGTTCCAAGACCTGAAAGGGATCAGGAAGAAAAAGTATTCTTAAAGATAGATGATGCAAAGATGAAAGGTGTTGGATTCTCTCATAAAAATCATGAATTCTATCAGAAAACATGCAGAAGTTGTCATCATGAGACCTTAAATGAAAAATGTAAAGAATGCCATACCTTAACCGGTAGTGCTGATGGCAACTGGATCAACACAGCAGGAGCCTATCACAGTGTGTTTTCAGAATGGAGCTGTGCAGGATGTCATAATAAGAAAAAAGCTGAAAAGGACTGCTCAGGATGTCACAGCATAATTCCTCCAATTGATATAAAGGCAAAAAATCCAAAGAAGGAAGTATGTGATAAATGTCATACAGACAAAAAAGAGATTGTAATTCCTGAAGCATTTTCAACCGCGAAGCTTGATCCTGAAATAGTAAAGAAAGAGGTTGAAGTAAAAGTTCTTGAGAAAGAGTTTGAACCTGCCAAGTTTCCACACAGAAAGATAATAGACAGACTTGTTAAGGTTTCAAATGACAGTAAAATGGCAAAATATTTCCATGCAAAACTTGAAACACTTTGTGATGGATGTCATCATCAGAGCAGAGCAGAAGCAGAAGCAAAGAAAGATGCAAAACCTTACTGCAGAAACTGTCACTCTATATCCTTTGATCCATTGAACCCGAATAAACTGAGACTTCAGGCTGCCTATCATATTCAGTGCATTGGCTGTCATGAAAGTATGAAACTTGAGAAACCTACAAGGAAATGTACAGATTGTCATAAAGAAAAGAAAATGAGACCTTCTGCTATAATAACAAAGTCTGAATCTGTAAAGGAGAAATAATATGTATATAATTGAACAACTTTTCTCCCATCATGGTTATGAGTATGTAATTGCAGTGACTGCTATGTTTGTTTTCATTTTCATTTATTATCTTTTGAGCGGTGAGAGCAGATACTAAGGAGGTTGATTTATGGATAAAAGTAGAAGAGAATTTTTAAAGAAATCTGGACTTGTTATTGGAACTACATTGCTTGGAGGACCTGCAATTGCAGGAGCAATTGAAAAGGGTGATGCTCCTTCAATTTACTTTAGAGGAAACACCGCAAATAGAAAAAACTGGGAAATTTATGTTGAAAGAAAAGAAAAGCATATACCAGTTCCTCCTGAACCATATGCTGTTCTGGTTGATATAACAAAATGTATTGGATGCAGAAGATGTGAATGGGCATGTAATGAATGGAATAAAAATCCAAACAGACCAGTAAAAGAGTTTGAAGCCTCTGTAGCTCAGAAGCCATCAGTTTTTGACAAAATAAGAAGAACTCATGCAGGCAATTTTACAGTTGTTAACAGATATTATACAAAAGATGGAATACCCTTGTATGTTAAAAGAC
>CAZDXM010000019.1:0-11508 GCA_964509535.1 uncultured Thermodesulfovibrio sp.
CTGCATGCGAGATTCTTATTAATACCTATGCAGTTTCAAATTTAATAAGAGAGGGTAAAACACATCAGATACTTTCAATAATGCAAACGAGTAAAAAAATAGGAATGCAGACAATGGATGATACCTTGCTACAGCTTCTTCAGGAAGGAAAAATAACAGCAGAGGATGCTTATGAAAGGGCAACAGACAAACAGAAGTTTGCAAAATTTCTTAAAGAACTACCACAGGAAGCTGCTGTATGAGAAAACAGGAACTTGACTTTATCCTTGACAGAATCTGCGATGCTTACCCTGATTTATCAGATATTGTTTTTACTGTTGGAAGGCCCTTTCAGGCACTTCACTGGGGTGAGTTAAAACCTGTTCATCTCAAAGAAGTTCCTGTTGATGTGCTTATCCCCTTTCATACAGAAACAATATCTTTATTATTAATGAACAATCAGCGTAGACTTGTAGAAAATCTTATAAAAGATGGTTACTGTGACACAAGTTACAGCATACAAAAAGCAAGATTTAGGGTAAATATTTTTTCCCAGAGAGGAAACTACTCAATAGTTATGAGAAAGCTTCCGATGAAGATACCAACAGTTGAGGAACTCAATCTCCCTCCAATTGTTAAGGAAATAGCAAAGGAAAAAAACGGGCTTGTTCTTGTCACAGGTGCAACTGGTTCTGGCAAATCCTCCACTCTTGCAGCAATACTGAATATCATAAATGAGACAAGAGCATGCCATGTAATAACACTTGAAGATCCTGTTGAGTTTGTTCATTCCCATAAAAAAGCTACATTTAATCAAAGGGAACTCGGAATAGACTTTTCAAATTTTGCAGATGGTCTGAGGGCGGCATTAAGGCAGGCTCCGCATGTAATACTTGTTGGAGAAATCAGAGACAGAGAAACTCTTGAGATTGCGATGATGGCAGCAGAAACAGGACATCTTGTGCTTAGCACACTGCATACAACAGATGCTGGACAGACAATAGGAAGAATGATAGGAATGTTTCCACCAGAGGATGAAAGCTATATAAGATTGAGGGTTGCCGATACATTGAAGTGGGTTTTAAGTCAGAGGCTTCTTCCAAGAGCTGACAGGGGAAGGATTGCAGCAACGGAAATAATGAGAAATACTCTCAGGATAAGAGAATTAATCATAACTGGTGAGACTGCTGATAAAAGCTTTTATGATGTTATAGAAACTTCACAGGCTCAGGGCATGCATACATTTGACCAAGCAATACTTAAGCTTTATACAGAGGGTATTATCACGGAGGAAACAGCTATTGCATTTGCTTCAAGAAGATCTAAAGTAATCATGGAGATAGACAGAATAAAGGCTCAGAGAGGAGAAAAAACAACGGATATAGAAGGACTCAAGCTTGATATTGATTATCATAAAAGGACAAAATAATGCCAAAAGCAGTTATATGTGAAAATAACACAGATATTCAGAAAGCTCTATCTGATTACCTAAAATCAGTGGGGTTTGAATGTCTTACTCCTTCAGGTATTGAAGAAGCAATCTCCATGAGCAATCTTGAAGATGTTTCTTTAGTTGTTGTGAATGAAAAATACTCTAAATTAATCAATGAAATTTCATACCTGCCAATGTATCGCAGAAGAGACATTATTCTGATTTTAATAAGCAGCTCAATTCCAACAATGGACAGGCTTTCTGCATTTGCACTGGGAGTGAATGCTATTGTAAACATAAAAGACCTGAATAATTTCCCCGCTTTTTTTAAAAGGGCATATAATGAATATCAGAAAAACTACAAAATCTTCAGGGAACTTTTTGTAAAATAGCTTCTCTGCCTTATAACTTCATAAACAAAAAGAGCAGTTGCCACAGAAACATTTAATGAATTAACCATGCCCTTCATCGGAATACTTACAACATCTTCACAGAAAGAAAGAACACTCTGTCTTATTCCTCCTCCTTCAGAGCCTATTATCAACGCAACTGGTTGAGTCAGATCAGTTTCCCACAGTAAGTTTTTACCTTTAGCTTCAGCGCCAATAATTTTAATGCCATTGTCCTTCAGTGCCCTGATTGCATATTTAATATTATTAATCTCAACAAGATTGACATGCCATACAGCACCTGATGAAGCCTTCCAGACAGAGGGCACAACTCCTGCAGAGCGCCTTTTTTGATACACTACAGCATGAACTCCTGCAGCATCAGCTGTTCTCAGAATTGCGCCAAAGTTTTGAGGATCTTCAATAAGGTCAAGAATTAAAAAAAATGCTGGCTCATTTCTTTTGTCAGGAATGCTTAAAGCCTCTTGAAGGTTTATTGTTTTTTTTGGTTTTACTTTAGCCAGAACTCCCTGATGCACTCCTTTCGCAATATTGTCAATGAATGAATCATCAACAATCTTTACAGGAATGGAGTTTTCATCTGCAAGAGCCATAATATTTTTAAGCCCTGAAACCCTCTTTTTTGATATATATATTTCTTTCAGAGCGTCCTTTACCTTGAAAGCTTCCTGAACAGGATTTATACCATAAATATAAATCAACCTATCTTTACCTTCCATACTGTCCTGTCAGGTTTATCCTCAAGAATTATTCCTTTTTTAAGAAGCTCTGCCCTGATACTGTCAGCTTTCTGCCAGTCCCTGTTTTTTCTTGCCATAGCTCTCTCAGCAATGAGTCTTTCAATATCTTCTTCGCTGAGCTCTATTTTCTTTATCTTAAGAAGCTCCCTGTACCACTCAATTGGCTGTCTTTGAAAAAGATTGAGAACCTTACCAATTCGTCTCAGTTCTTCCTCTGCTTTCCTTAAAAAGGCGATATCCTTTTGTTCTGATGGTTTTCTATCCATAAATCTGTTAATCTCCTTTATAAACTCAAAAATAACACCAAGAGCTCTGGCTGTATTGAAGTCTTCATCCATAGCCTGCTCAAACTCCCTTTTAAGAGATTCAATAAGTGATTGTGTCTCTAAAAATACTTCAGCTTTTTTATTTTTATCTATGCAGGATGAAACCAAATCTTCAATTCTCATAAAGGTGCTGTAAACTCTGTCCAGAGTTGCCTCAGCCTCCTTTATGTATTCATCAGCAAACTCCACAGGACTTCTGTAATGACTTGAAAGAAGAAAAAGCCTCAATGCTTCAGCATCATAAAGCTCAAGCAAATCCCTTATATTTAAAACATTCCCGAGAGATTTTGACATCTTCTCCTTATTTATTGTTACAAATCCATTATGAATCCAGTATTTTGCAAATGACTTTCCTGTATATGCCTCTGACTGAGCAATCTCATTTTCATGATGGGGGAAAATTAAATCAGCGCCTCCTCCATGAATATCAAGGGTTTCACCAATGTGTTTCAGGCTCATAGCAGAACATTCAATATGCCACCCCGGTCTGCCTTTACCCCATGGAGAATCCCACCACGGCTCACCAGGC
The DNA here is from genome assembly GCA_964509535.1 of uncultured Thermodesulfovibrio sp. Taxonomy (GTDB): domain Bacteria; phylum Nitrospirota; class Thermodesulfovibrionia; order Thermodesulfovibrionales; family Thermodesulfovibrionaceae; genus Thermodesulfovibrio. Next base: position 3,417 of record CAZDXM010000019.1, read on the forward strand.
TTTGATGCCTTCCATAGGGCAAAATCAAGAGGATTTCTCTTTCTTTCATCAACCTCAACTCTTGCTCCTGCAGACAGTTCCTCAATATTTTTCTTTGAAAGTTTTCCATAACCTGAAAATTTTTCAACTGAGAAGTAAACACTGCTTGCATCATTTTCTTTTATTTCATAAGCATATCCTTTTTCAATTAAACCCTGAATTATTTTTATCATTTCCTCAATATGCTCTGTTGCCTTTGGCTCAACATCAGCTCTCATAACTCCAAGCCTGTCCATGTCAATGTAATATTCCTCTGTATATTTCTTGGCTATTTCATTCCATGGAATTCCTTCCTTCCGTGCCCTGTTAATTATTTTGTCATCAATATCTGTAAAATTTCTTATAAACTTAACCTCATAGCCCTTATACCTGAGGTATCTGACAATAACATCAAATACAACAGCGCTTCTTGCATGACCAATATGGCAGAGGTCATAAACTGTGACCCCACATACATACATGCCAACTTTCATGTCATTGACTGGCTCAAAATCTTCAACTCTGCCACTTAGTGTGTTAAAAACTTTCATCATGCCTCCCACAAGCAGTTTAGAGTATTTTATAATTAATCATGGGAATTTGCAAAATCTGTAACACTGAATCCTCTTATATTTCAAGCCCTCTAAGTATCTGTTTACAGTGTATCAGAAGGAATCCTTCTGAAAGTATTGCTGTAGCAATGCAAACTCATGAAAAAAGCAGAACTGCTTATGGACTGCCACCTTTCCCTCCCAGCGCAGAAACAGGAATTCAATGCAGAATATGCGTTAATGAATGTAGAATTCCTGAAGGACATTACGGTTACTGCGGGTTAAGGAAGAATGAAGCGGGAAAGTTAATAACACCTGCTTACAATCAGGGTAAACTCAGCTGGTATCTTGACCCTTTGCCAACAAACTGTGTTGCAGACTGGGTATGTCCTGCAGGCACTGGTTCAGGTTATCCAGATTTTGCATACACCCCCGGACCTGAATACGGTTATTACAATCTTGCAGTATTCTTTCATGCCTGCTCCTTCAATTGTCTTTACTGTCAGAACTGGCATTTTAAAGAAGAAACATTTAAACCAAAATCAGAAACAGTTGACAATTTACTGAAAAGTCTCACTCCATCTGTTTCATGTATATGCTACTTTGGAGGAGATCCTTCTGCTCAGATAATATTCGGGCTTCATGCATCAAAAAAAGCTTTAAAAGAAAAAAAGGGGGAAATAATGAGAATTTGCTGGGAAACAAATGGCTCTGTGAACAGGGCATATCTTGTAAAAATGATTGAACTCAGCCTTGTCTCAGGAGGATGTATAAAGTTTGACATCAAAGCATGGGATGAAAATCTTCATATAGCTCTTACAGGAGTTTCAAACAAAAGAACTCTTGAAAACTTTGAGTTTGCATCAAGATACATATCAGAAAGACCTCTGCCTCCGCTTGTTGTGGCAAGCACCCTTCTTGTTCCAGGATATATTGATGTTAAGGAAGTTGAAGATATAGCAAAGTTTATTGCTTCTCTTAATTCTGAAATTCCATACAGACTTCTTGCCTTTTATCCTCATTTTTACATGAATGATCTTCCGCTGACATCAAAAAAACTTGCCTATGACTGTTATTCTGTAGCTAAGGATGCGGGATTAAGAAATGTTTCAATCGGAAATATTCATTTACTAAGATAGTCATTCAAATCTTTCAGAGTCTGTATGGGGGAGAAAGAGAGCGGAAATATATTCATCCATGAACATTTTTGAACGCGACAGATCAATGTATGTCATTCTATCTGCAATGCTTTCAGCTTCCTGCCTCAATTCAGTACTTAAAAGAGTTAAAACTGCACCTGACAGGGAAGCATTTCCTATAAAACTGAATTTATCCTCTGAAAGATTTGGCAGCATACCAATTCTTATAGCTTTCTTCACATTCAAAAATTCTCCAAAGCCTCCTGCAATATATACTTTTTTTATGTCTTTTTCTTTAATTCCCACTTCATTTAAAAGAGTTGAGATTCCAGCGTAAATCGCTGCTTTTGCACGAATAATGTTATCAATGTCTGATTGACAGATGTAACAGTTTTCAGTAATAAAAAATGCTGTCTCATAATCAATAATTTTTATCCATCTGGAGCTTTCCATGAGAAGTTTTCCCTTTCTGTCAACAACCCCGCTTGAGAAAAGTTCTGAGACAATATCTATCATTCCTGAGCCACATATTCCAGCTGGTTTTGTCTCTCCAATTACCCTTATCTCAAATTTATCAGTTTCTGCGTTATAGCTGAATGCTTCCACAGCTCCAGTTGTAGCTCTCATTCCGCATTTTATTCCACTTCCTTCAAAGCATGGTCCAGCTGATGTTGATGCTGTAACGAGCCATTCCCTATTTCCAATAACAATCTCTCCATTTGTGCCGATATCTATAAATAAAGAAAGCTCATCATTCATGTACATTCCTGATGCAAGAACACCTCCTACAATATCACCTCCAACATAACCTGCAACTGACGGCAGCGTATATACTGGTATTTCTGGCTCTGAAAGAAGTTCTGCATCTGATGCTTTCCATAAGGGATAGTGGTTAATTGCTGGAGTATAAGGCTCATGTCTTATGTATTCAGGATTTATTCCCCAGAAAATGTGCATCATTGTTGTATTTCCGGCAAGACTGAAATAAAAAATTTTACAATTTTTATGCCTTATAGAAATTGCATTAATGAGTGCATTTACATCATCAACAACGCATTTTCTTAAAATTTTAAGCCCTTCAGGATTCTGTGATGCATAAATAATTCTTGTAATTACATCATCTCCGTATGCAATCTGGGAGTTATAACATGTTGTTGTTCCAACTATTCTGCCATTTTCAAGATCAACCAGTGCACATGCAATTGTTGTTGTTCCAATATCAATGGCAGCACCGTAAAGAATTGAATCTGTAAAATCAATAACTTCACCATCTGCCACAGTGACTGCTGTCTGCCATTTTTTATTCCTTAAAATCTCTGGTAATTCTGTAATAAGTCTCCTTGATATTGAAATTTTTCCAACTGCCTGTTTTATTCTTTCAAAGTCAGCCTGAGAATCCTCAATTGATGGCTGTCTCAGTTTTAGATGAATTTTTTTAACTGAAGGATTTAATTGTTTTTCTTTAAAATGCTTCTCAATAATATCAATGTATGCTTTTGAAATTCTTTCTGAAACAGTAATTAACTTTTCAGGAATCTCAATAAAAATGTCACTCTCAGGATAGCTCTGACATGCAAGAATATAACCTTTAGCCCTTTCCTGCTCTGTGATTGAGAAGAATACCTCTGTTTTTATCTTTCCTTCAATAACTCTGATTTTACATCTCCCACAAACTCCCTTACCACCGCAGGATGCTTGAAGATATATTCCAGAGTTCTGAAGGCTTTCCAAAATGCTCTCACCATGAGAATATAAAGTTTCACCATGATTTGTCCTTATTTTAAACATGATTTAAAATTATAGCATGAAAGCTCTCATTTATCGGATGGGAGGTCTCGGTGATAGCCTTCTTGTATATCCTGTAATTGAAATACTCAAAAAAATGGGATATAAGGTAACTGTCTGGGGAAATCCTGAGTATTTCAGGCTTGCTCAGATAGCTGGCTACTGTGATACTGTCATCTTTTATCAACCCCGGGCAGATTTTGATCTGAAAATATTTTTTACAAAAAATAGAGAATTTTTTGAACAAGACAAAAATTCAGTTTTTGTTGATCCTATACCTCAGGAAAAAATCTGGATTGTGGAGCACTATCTTAAAAGCCTTAAATTTGAAAATGAAAAGTTTTCACAAACACTAACTCTTGGTTTTTCAGAACAAAAGTGTGCTAAGCTGTGCATTATTCATCCTGGAAGTGGTTCAAAAAAGAAAAATCTTGAGATAAATTTTTTCTATGAGGCTGAAGAGATTATTAAAAGCTATGGTTTCAATGTTTTATACTTAATAGGACCTGCAGAGAAAGATTTTTCAAAATTTTTTAAAAACTCAGTTTATCTTCAGGAACCTGTTGAAATAGCAAAAACCATTCTCAGAGCATCCCTTTACATGGGCTCTGACAGTGGAGTGAGTCATCTCAGCAGCTACCTCGGAGTTCCTTCAATAGTAATCTTTGGACCAACAGACCCGGCAGTCTGGCATCCAGTTGGTGAAAAGCTCTGGATACTGAGGAATAATAGCTGTCCTCCCTGTTTTCCTGATATCTGTCCTGAAAGAAGGTGTCTACAAAAAGATTACTTAATCGCTAAACTCAGGCAGATTTTAAAAAATTTATGTTACAGGCATTATCTCAATGATTCTTTCAATTATCCTTGAAAAAGCCTTTGAGGTTTCACTTTCCGGACAGCTAATTATAAGTGGCTTGCCTTCGTCTCCTGCCTGAACTATAGCTGTATCAATTGGTATCCTGCCAAGAAATGGCACATTGTATTCCTCTGCAAGCTTTTCAGCTCCTCCTGTTTTAAATATATCAACAGTATTTCCGCAGTGAGGGCATACAAAACCACTCATATTTTCAATTATTCCAAGTACTGGAATTTTATAATCCGTGCAGAATTTTATTGCTCTTCTGACATCTGCAAGGGCAACATCCTGAGGCGTTGAAACAATAATAGCTGAATCAACCCTGTCTAAAAGCTGAATAATTGACAGTATCTCATCTCCTGTGCCCGGGGGTGAGTCAACAATAAGATAGTCAGTTTCTCCCCAGCGAACATCACACAAAAACTGTTCTATCATTCTGTGTTTTAGAGGACCCCTCCATGCAACAGGAGTATCTTTACTTTCAAGAAAAAACCCTATTGATATTGTCTGTAAATTGTCATAAATTTTTAATGGAAAAATTCCCATGTCAGTGACCAGAGGAGTAATTCCCTGAAGTCCCAACATATTTGGAATATTAGGTCCGTGAATATCAATATCAAGAAGTCCAACTTTATAACCTTTTCTTGAAAGTCCCGCAGCCACATTTGTTGAAATAGTGCTTTTACCAACTCCTCCTTTACCTGAAAGCACAACAATTTTTCTCTTAATGAGAGAAACTGTTAATTTTATTGAAAGCTCCTTTCTGATTTCCTGCCTTTCATCACATGAGGTGCATTTCTGTTTTTCCTCTGCCACCTTTAACCCTCCTCTTTTTTATTTATATTTTAGTGAATTTTAATAGATTTATCAAATGTTTTGAATGCTGTTGAAAAAAATGGGAGGAGCTTTTATCTCCTCCCGCCTGCAGATGTGCTAAATTCAACCATAAACATTCATAAATAGGCATACCATATTCCAGTATATCTTCTGCTTCTTGATGTTTTCTTTCGTTCCATAGATACTCCACATTTAGGACATCTTTCCTCAAAACATGGTATACCTCTTCTGTGCGGTATTATTGTTCCACAGTTATAGCATATACATTCACTTACAGAACCAATTCTTCTACGTTTCCTCCTCACTCCTGAACACTGTCCTTTACCTCTGTCTTGTTTGCATTCATGCTGCATTTTTTTCTCCTTTCAGTGCTTGCAACGATGACGTCTATGTCCTTTATGCTCACAGAGGCTTTCTCCAGGACTCAAACTTCCAACTACAAATTTATTCAGAACTTCATCAACTGCTCCTGCAACACCAACAATTACTTTAATCCCTGAAGATTGAAGATTCATCATAGCATTAGTCCCCATGCCACCTGCTATAACACAGTCAACATTCTGGCTTCTTAAAAACCTTGGGACAGCACCTGGTTGATGTGCTTTATGTCCAAGATTTTCAACAAAAACTTTTTTAACAATGTTTCCATTTTCAATATCAACAATGAGAAATCCTGAGCATTTTCCAAAATGTTGAGCCACAAAGCCATTGTCTGTTGCTATTGCTACTTTCATTTTTTATCTCCTAACTGCCAAAAACTGTTGGAGGTGCATACGGATGACTTCCTTCAATAACTTCCACACCAGCCTTTTCCTTGACTGCTGCGACAATATCATCTTTTCTTGGACAAAACTTCATTATGCATGTTCCAATATGAACTGCATCAACATTTTCCTTAAGGGCACTGAGATGCATTTTTAAAAGTGCAAGACTGCATATAACTCTTGTTTTATTACCCTCGCAACCACCACAGCTCATTATTCCAACAATTGCAGCATCATCACTTTTATACCGTTCAAATTCTCCTTCTTTACGACTGAAAGCAACAAGACATTTTGCATCACCCGGGCAAAGATTCTGATCACTGATCATTGTACATTTAAGAATTACAATCTTTTTCATGCCTGTCCTCCTGTTTTATTTTTCCTATACTAATGAAAACCATTCTCAATTGTCAAGAAAATTTTTTAATATTGTTTAAAAAAAGATTATGCGTTATAATAAAAAAATTATTGAAGAGGGGTTTTTATGCCATTTGGAGGATGGGGCTGCAGGGGGCTTTTTAAAGAGTGTGGGCTGAAATGGACACAGACAAGGCAGGCAATAATTGATATTCTCACATCCAAAAAGGGGCATCTAAGTGCTGAGGAAATCTTTCTTGAAGTAAGGAAAAAACTTCCTGGAATAGGTCTTGCAACTGTTTACAGAACCCTTGAAATTCTCACACATCTCGGTATTGTAAGGGAGTTTGACTTTAAGGATGGCAGGGCACGCTATGAATTCATCGGAGGCAAAGATGGGATTGAGCATTATCATCTTGTCTGCAGAATCTGTGGCAGAATAATTGATTATGAAATAGAACCTGAAAAGGAAACCGATCCAATTAAAGAATTCAAAAATTTTCTATCTGAAAAATTTAAATTTTCAATAGAACGATCAGATATACAGTTTTTTGGACTCTGTGAAAGATGCAAGGCTCTGTCCGAAAAATAGAGGGTTTTACCGAAAAATAAAAGCAGAGATGGCTGCTCCTACAACTACAACATAAAAAATGCTGATTCTTTTAAAAAGACAGAGAAAGCTTATTAAAACCATTATCAGCTTTACCCAGTCCCAGCTTACAGCTTGTGTAAACTTTAAGGTGGCAAAAAGCAAAAGTGCTGAGAAGGATGCAAGAACTCCTTTTTTAGCCCTGATAAATATTTTTGAGTTCTTTATTCTATCTGAAGCCTCATAAACAGATGCCATTATTAAAAAGGAAGGGGTAAACACAGACACAGTTGCAACTATAGCACCCTGTATACCCTTAAGAAGATATCCAACAAATGTTGCTGTTATTACAATTGGTCCAGGAGTTATCTGTCCAAGTGCTATTCCATTCATGAATGCTTCTGCATCAATCCATCTGAGCTTTTCCACAACTTCATGCAACATTAATGGCACAGATGCGTAACCACCTCCAAATGCAAAAAGGTCTATCTTCATCATAACAACTGCAAGATTAAAAAGAGTTCTATCAAAAATAAAAAGCAAGAATACACATGAAATAACAGTTATAAAAAGAATGCCAAGACCTAAAAAGTTAACAGGCTTTGGGCTTTTTTCCTTTATTGACTCGTCTCTGAAAATTAACTGTGAAACAAGAAAGCAAAATATTATGATCAGAAATGGATTGAGCCCTAAAATAAAAAGAAAAAAGGAAACAAGGGCAATGAAAATTTCACTCTTTGACTTTATCGGTTTTGCAAAGCTTATTAATGCATTGGCAACAATTGCTACAACTATAACCTGTAAGCCTGTGAAAACAGAAATAACATGTGAAACTGAATAACTCTTCACATACAAAACAGACAACAAAAGCATAATTATAAAGGCTGGCAGACCGAATCCGATAAAGCCTGCCATTCCTCCAAGAATTCCCCTTTTTTTCAGCCCCACATAAGCTGCAACCTGTATTGCAGTTGCACCGGGAATTGCCTGAGCAAGAGCAACTCCTTCCTGAAATGTTTTTTCATCAAGCCATTGTTTTTTTTCAACAGTAAGCTCCTTAATGTAAGCAACCATAGCTGGTCCACCAAATGCTGTGAACCCGAGTTTAAGAAAAGAAAGAAATAGAGTTATTATCATTCAGCTTAATTTTTTATTGGCAGTGTCCCGCAGCAGTTCCTGAGAAAGTACCCTGTCCA
>CAZDXM010000020.1:0-3369 GCA_964509535.1 uncultured Thermodesulfovibrio sp.
TATTAATATAGAACAAATGCTAAGTCAGCCAGATGTTATTGAAAAGCTTAAAAATGACACATTTCCTGGAAATTTGAGAGATTTAAAAAGATATCTTTTCCTTCTTCATATCAACAGACTCCTTAAATCTTAAATATTCAATCCCACCAGAAACAGATGCAAGAATCACTGAGAGAAACCATAAAAAAGAAATCGCAACAGCATTTGTCTGCCCCACTGAAGAACCAAAAAATAAAATGAAACACCATTCCCTTATACCTATACCTGAAACCGAAATAGGTAGAGTTGTTATTAAAACTATCACAGGTAGATAAATGCAGAGTTCAAAAAAGGAAATAAATATATCAAGACTAACACAGATTACATAAACCGAAAGAATCACGATAAACTGTATAAAAACTGAATATAAAAAAGCCTTGGCAATTTGAGATTTGCTGAAGGACAGAAAATATTCATAAAAATTCTTCAAAAAATTGAAATTTCTAAATAAATAAAGAAAAAGGCTTACCACAATAAATCCAGAAAAACTTAAGGGAACGCTCCAGATAATCAAGCTCTGCGGAAGCCTTTCATAAAAAATACAGAAAAAGACAAAACCTATCATTAAAAGTGTGGCAAATCCTGTATATCTTTCCAGAAAAACAGAAGCAACAGCATTATTAAGTCCTGCTTTATTTCTTATCATCAAAACCTTGATTATATCCCCTCCTATTATTCCGGGTAAGACTGTATTAAAAAATGAGCCTATAAGATAAACTGAAAAAAGTCTTGATATCCTGAATTCATCTGAAAGAAAAATCTTCCATCTCAGTGTTGATATGTATGTTGAAACAATGTATAAAAATGAGGCAAACAAAAAAAGAATTAGATTTATATGGCTGAAGAGACTCAAAACCTGAGAAATCTCAATTTTTTTAAATAAATAAAAGATTAATAATCCTGTTACTGTGAGACGAAAGAATGGTTTTATATATTTTTTCAATCCCCTGGACCCAGAATCTTTTTAATAATGTAAATTGGTTTTTTCTGTGTTTCATGATAAACCCTGACTATCATTTCACCAAGGAGCCCCATTCCTATAAAATTAAGACCGATGAGAACAGAAAAGAATCCTCCAAGAAGCAAAGGTCTTCCTCCAATTGATACTCCTTTAAAAATTTTAAGAGCAAAAAGATAGCTTACAATCAGCCCGCCGATAATCATGAATAAAACACCAATAGGTCCGAAAAACTGAATCGGTTTCGTGGAGAAACTGTGTAAAAATTTTACTGTAACAAGATCAAGAAGCACCTTGATTGTTCTTCCAATACCATACTTAGATTTTCCTCTGTATCTTTGATGATGCACAACTTCAACTTCCTTTATTTTTACACCATACCAGCTCGCAAGTGCAGGAATAAACCTGTGCATCTCTCCATAAAGTCTTAGGTTTTTAACAACCTCTCTGCGGTAGGCTTTCAGGGAACATCCATAGTCATGTATTCTTACACCTGTAACTTTTCCAATAAGCCAGTTTGCTATCATTGATGGAAGCCTTCTTGAAAAGAACGGATCCTTTCTTTTCTTTCTCCAGCCACTAACAAGATCAGCATCCTTTATTGCATCAATAAGCTTTGGAATGTCTGCAGGATCATTCTGTAAGTCTCCATCCATTGTTACAACAATTTCTCCACGAGCGAAATCAAATCCTGCTGCAAAGGCTGCAGTCTGTCCGAAGTTTCTTCTGAAACTGAGAACCACAACATGGGGGTCACTTTTTTGAATTTCTTCAAGATATCTTAAGGTATTATCAGTACTTCCATCATCAACATAAATAACCTCATATTGAAGCTTTAACCCATCAAGGGTTTCCTTAATCTTTCTTTGAAGCTCCATAATATTTTCTTCTTCATTGTAAAGCGGGATAACCACTGAAAGATCCATACCACCTCCTAATAGTGTTTTAGCTCTGGTAAATCCATTCCTTTAAAATTATAGCATGTAAAAATCGTATAGTCTCTAATTTTATTTCCTTTTCTGTATGCTGTGAATGTTTCAGAAATACATTTTTCAAATGCTGATATTACCTGTTTTTCAGGAAGATTACTTTTTCCATATACAACATATATTCCGTGAACATTATGTTTTTTTATTTCAGTATTAATTGACTGCCATAAATCATACTGATTCATCCTTCTGTTAAGTGGTATGCAGTAAACAAAAGGCTTTCCGTCAACATAAAAAGCAAGTTCGCTTGAAATTTGATATCTATCTGAAAAAATAATCACATAACCGTACTCACTGAGATTTCTCTTAATACCGCTGACCTTTTCACCAAGCTGTTTCCATCCTTTAAGCCTTGCTGAAGGATCAAACTTCTCAGGAAGATTCAGAAAAGGAATACTATAATTAACAAATGTAAAAATTAATGCAACTTTGACCGTTAAAAATATAACTGCTTTAAAAATCCTTCTTTCAAAAACATGGGCAACTATGAGAACAAAAGCAATATAGGCTGGCATTGCCCAGTTTGCCTGAACCTTGCCCTGAAGGCTTTTAAGCAAAAAGAAAACAAAAACAGGCATTGAAAAGGAAATAAGAAACCATCTTGTTGGAGGCTGAAGGCTTAAGGCTGAAGGCTTAAGGATAAAATACAATCCAAGAACAAAAATCAAAGGAGTTACAACAATAAGCTGGCTTCCAAAAAATTCCAAAAAATATTTAAGTGATATTTTAAAGCCATCATAAAGGTGAGCCTGTCCTGCTGTGTGTTTCAGTGTAACCCAGTCATGTTGAAAGTTCCAGATTATTACAGGAGAAAAAACAAGTAAAGAAATTATCAAACATGTATAAAACCAGGGATTTTTTAACTGTTCCCATAATCCTTTTTTCAACAAATAAATAATCATACATGTATAGAAAAAAGCCATTGTATATTTTGTAAGAAGTCCAAGCCCTATAAAAACTCCAAGAAGCAACCAATAATACCTCTTATCCTCTGTTGCAAGGATGAAAAGATACATTGAAACAATCCAGAACAAAATAAAGGGACTGTCAATTGTAAAAATAACACCAAAAGTTGAAAAAAGAGGAATTAATTGAAATAATATTCCACTTATGTATCCTGTTTTTTCATCAAAAAGCTTTTTACCAATTTTATAAACAAAAAAACTGCTTAAAAATGAACAAAAGACAGCAAGAATTCTTACGCCAAATGGATTGTCTCCAAAAATCCATGTTGAAATAGCAATTAAATAAGCAATCATTGGACCTTTTGAGTAATAGCTTAAATCAAGCCTTCTTGACCATTCCCAGTAATGAGCCTCATCAGGTGATAGGTCTATGGGTGCATGTAGAATAAAATAAATCCTGAAAAGACTTATTATTATG
>CAZDXM010000021.1:0-2488 GCA_964509535.1 uncultured Thermodesulfovibrio sp.
GCAAAAAAATTATATCTTTCATATTCTGAGTTATCCCTGTAGCCATCAGTCTTGTAATATTCTCCAAGAATGAGAGGTTTAATTGCTGATTTATCATAACTAAAAAGCGGAACAAACCTTAATGAACCATAACTTCCTCCAGAACCCGTGATAGCAGAAGTAGTTGAATCTAAAGTTTTTATATTAATGCAACCTCCAACCGTATTATCTCCACAAAATACTGAAAAAGGACCTTTTATAACATCTATTCTTTCTATCATTTCAGGAATAATCCATGAAATTATATGGTCTCCAAAGTATAGCGGATAATTTTGAGGTATACCGTCAACGTATACTGTGACATATCTTTTGCCACCACCACCTCCTCCTAAACCTCGCATAGTCAAAGCTGAGCCAATATCTCCTTGTCCATAATTTTCAACATAAACTCCAGAGATTTTTCTGAAAATTTCCTCATGATTAGGAGTTATTAGATAATCTAATTCATCTCTTGTTAAAGTACTAACTGTAGCAGGTAAAGTTTCTGGACTCAAAGATATTGCATTTTTTTCTCTTGATATCTTCTTGCCCTCTACTACAATCTCCTCCAGTTTTGAATCTTTTTCTTCTGCAAAAACCGGAATGGAAAAGATTAATACTAATAAAATGGAAACAATAATTTGATAAACCATCTCTACGCCCCTCCTTCAATTTCTTACAATTTCCTGCTCCCTTCTGAGAGGCATAGACTCTTCATGAGTCCGAATTCATAAAAAAAGCCGTGTAAGGGAAAGCCTCCCTTCCACGGCCTTCGTGACCTTTTTTAAAACCCTTCGTGGGTTAAAATATTAAAACAAAAAATTTTGTTTTATGTCAATAATTTAACTTTCTAATCCATATTTTTTAAGATCTTTTAAAATATTCTGATAATGCTTACAAAATTCAATTAAATCCCTCAGATGCTGATTTATTAATGTGTAACGTTCTTCAGGTGTTATATCCCAATAAACATGAATTAATCTGTTTCTGTATCCTGCAAGATTTTTATTTCTCTCTGCAAAATCCTTTGGAATTAAATCATGCTCACCAAGACTTAAGATAATCTGTTGATAATCCTTTGTCTTTGCATTAAGGGGTGATAGAAAATGACTTCCTATTGTCAATATTCCCTCAAAAGACCTTTTTAAATAATTTTCTTCAACAATGTAGTTTCTTTTATCAGATAAAAAATCAGTTAAAGATAATTTGCTTAATGTTTCAATTTCCTTTATTCCTTCTTCAATCTGAGCAAGAATGTTTCTCACTTTTGAAATATTTACAGGTGCTTTTTTAATCATTTTTAATTAATGCATTATCAAATATGTCTTAAAAGTATTTAAAATCAAGGTATAGCATTATCACTCTGTCTTTATACTCATAAAAGAATTCTGCATCTGCACAAAATATTAACTCTCCGTCATTTACTGCATTAAATTGAAGGCTAAGAGGTGCTTCATGTAGATAAACTATATCAATTTTACCTTTAAAATTTTTTGATAATTCCTCATAAATTTCACCATATACTTTTACGGGCGATGATTTTAAATGGGATTTATCTTTAAACAAAACTGCGAAATCTATATCACTTTCAGGATGCGCTGTTCCTTCAACAGTTGAACCAAAAATTAATATAGCAGATACTCTTAAAGAGCTGAGTTTTTCTCCATCAAGGCTTATTTTCATAAAATATTATAACACTATTTAAAATTAAAACTTTTTGCGAACAGGAAATTCATAATTTTTTGATACTCTTTGTTTAAATCATAATTGTAAAGGTCAGGATAGATATTTTTAGCCATAAACTTGGCTGCATACAAAAACTTTAATGTCCATAAATCAAAGGAAAAGGTATCTGGAAACTGAAAAATTGAATTTTTCTTTATTGCATTGATTGTTTGTAATTGATTGTTACTTTTAAGATTTAAAGGACTTAATGACTTGCTGTGCCACATTAAAATCACATCTGGATTAAGTAGTATTAACTTCTCCATATTTAAAGTAACAGACTCTCCTTTAATATGAGAGCAAATATTTATTGCACCTACTAAGCTTATCAACTCATTTACAATGCTTCCTTTACAGGAAGTCTGTAAAAAGTTAAGTTGAGCCCAACTAAAGTATACTTTTCTCTTATTTGATATCCTGGACGATTTATTTTTGAAATATTTAACTTCTCTTTGAGCATATTCAACAAGTTCCTTTGCCCTTTTTTCTGCATCTAAGAGTTTTCCAAAATCTAAAATCTCCTTGTAAACATCTTCTAATCTTGTGATAAAAACTCCATAAACAGGAATTCCTAATTTTTCAAAAGTTGAGATGGCATCAACCTGACTTGACCAGATTATAATTAAATCTGGTTTTAGAGATAGTACTTTTTCTATATTTACTCTCTCCCAGTTACCAACTGCTGGTAAACTATGATTTCTTATTCTTTCGTCTAAGAAGGCATAATATTTGAATGTATCAATGT
>CAZDXM010000022.1:0-6221 GCA_964509535.1 uncultured Thermodesulfovibrio sp.
ATTAAAAACCTCGTATTTTTGGTCTCCCTTAACAATGTTAATCATGTTAGAAATACCTAAAATATCTCCTTGTTCCACTTTAGAATAATCATCAGGATTAACAAATAAAAGTGGCAGGATGCCAAAATTTATTAAATTTGCACGATGAATTCTTGCAAAGGACTTCGCAATAACTGTTTTAATCCCAAGATACATGGGCGCTATGGCAGCATGTTCACGGGAAGAGCCCTGTCCATAGTTTTCACCGCCTACGATTATTCCGCCACCTTTTGATTTGGCATTGATGGCTCTTTCATAAAAAGTTTCATCCATATTTTTAAAAGTAAATGTTGATATCATGGGAATATTGGACCTGTAAGGTAAGATCTGACTTCCTGCAGGCAAAATATCATCAGTTGTTATATTATCACCAACCTTAAGAAGAACTTCAACTCTCAGGCTGTCCTCTAATGGCTCTTTTACTGGAACTTCTTTTATATTCGGTCCTTTGATAATTTTTATTTCTCTGTCTTTTTTAGGTGAAATTATCATTGTGTCATTTATTAAAAAATTTTCAGGCTCTGGTATGTCTTCAATTTTTATATCTGCATTTTCTGGATCTACAACCCTGCCATATACAGCTGCAATCGCACATACAACTGGTGAAGCAAGATAAACAAGAGCATCTTTTGTGCCTGAGCGTCCCTTAAAATTCCGATTATATGAACGAAGCGAAACCTGTCCACTTCCAGGAGCACCGCCCATTCCAATACATGGACCACAGGCTGACTCAAGAATTCTTGCTCCTGCATGTATCATTTCCTTTAATGAACCATCCTGAGCGAGCATTTCATAAACCTGCTTTGAACCCGGATTTATAAAAAGTGTTACCTCTTCATGAACTGTCCTTCCTTTAAGAATAGATGCTACTGTTTTCATTACCTTGTAAGAAGAGTTTGTACATGAGCCGATACATACCTGATCAACCTTCATGCCTTCTATTTCTTTAACTTTAACTGCATTATCTGGACTGTGAGGTTGTGCTATCATTGGTTCAATTTCTGATAAATCAATTTCTATGATTTCAGCATACTCTGCATCTTCATCAGCCTGAAGCGGAATCCATTGATAAGCCCTTCCCTGAGCTTTTAAAAATTTCAGGGTATTTTCATCGCTTGGGAAAATTGATGTTGTTGCACCAAGCTCTGCACCCATATTGGTAATTGTTGCTCTCTCAGTAACTGAAAGGTCTTTTACTCCTGTCCCTCCATATTCAAATATCTTGCCCACTCCTCCCTTTACAGTAAGTATTTTTAGCAATGTAAGTATTACATCCATTGCTGTAACATAAGGTCTGCGAAGTTTGCCTGTTAAATTTATTAGGACAACCTTTGGCATTGTAAATTCAAAGGGCATTCCAGCCATAACTGAAGCTGCCTCAAGTCCTCCCACACCTATTGAAAGCATTCCAATACCTCCACCTGTAGGAGTGTGGCTATCAGTTCCAAGAGCAATCAATCCAGGAGCAGCAAATCTTTCAAGATGAACCTGATGACATATCCCGTTGCCTGGTCTTGAAAAATATGCACCAAATCGTGCTGCAGCAGTTCTTAAAAAAAGATGATCATCTGCATTCATAAAATTGCTCTGAAGCATATTATGGTCAACATATGAAACTGCAATGGGAATCTTTACATGGTCAATGCCAATTGCTTCAAACTCAAGCCAGGTCAATGTTCCTGTTGCATCCTGAGTATAAACATGATCTACCCTGACGCTGACTAACTGTCCTTCCTTCAGTCTGCCCTCAACAAGATGAGATTCAAGAATCTTTTCAACTATATTTTTACCCATCCACTCCTCCAAAAATTAGTTTTAGTTTTAGTATAATTATAATATTTCAAAAATTCAAAGGAGGAAGATCGTGCATTTCTTTGTCTATAAAAAAGGCGAGCTATACGCAGAAGATGTTCCAGTAACCGAGCTTGTTAAGGAATTTGGCACCCCCCTTTATATTTACAGTTATGGAACTTTAATAAGACATGTGAGGGCTTATGAAGAAGCATTCTGTGACACTCATCACATTATATGCTATGCTGTAAAAGCAAATTCAAATCTCGCAATATTAAACCTTTTTGCTAATTTAGGACTCGGTGCTGATATTGTTTCAGGCGGAGAGCTTTTTAAAGCATTGAAAGCGGGAATAAAGCCTTTCAGAATAGTCTTTGCAGGAGTTGGGAAAACAGAGCAGGAAATAGAATATGCTTTGAAAAATAACATATTGATGTTCAATGTGGAATCAAGAGCAGAGTTATATAAAATAAATGAAGTTGCTAAAAAAATGAAAAAAAAGGCTTCTGTTGCTCTTCGTATAAATCCTGACATTGATCCCGGAACTCATAAATATATTGCTACAGGACTTAAAACAAGTAAATTTGGAATTCCTATAGATAAGGCTCTTGAGTATTACAAACTTGCAAAATCAATGAAAAATATCAAAATTATAGGGATACACAAACACATTGGCTCACAGATTACTGAAATCTCAGTTTATAATGAGGCTTTGACAAAAATTTTAGAGCTTTATGAGAAACTTGCTGATTACGATGTTAACATTGAATACATTAACATAGGCGGAGGACTTGGAATTACATACAAGGATGAAGAACCACCACATCCTGTTGAACTCGGGCAGGTAATCGTCCCTCTATTAAAAAACAAAAGGGGTATATTGATAATAGAACCTGGGCGTTCAATTGTTGGAAATGCAGGGATTCTTGTTACAAAGGTTTTATATCTCAAGGAGACAAAAACTAAAAACTTTTATATTGTTGACGCTGGGATGAATGACCTCATAAGACCCTCTCTTTATGGTTCATATCATGAAATTCAACCTGTTACTCCTAAGGGGAGGGGAAAAATTATTGCAGACATAGTTGGTCCAATATGTGAATCAGGAGATTTTCTCGCAAAAGACAGAGAAATAGAAAAAGTTGCACAGAATGAATATCTTGCTGTAATGAGTGCAGGTGCATATGGATTCAGTATGTCCTCAAATTACAATAGCCGCCCGAAAGCAGCTGAGGTTTTGGTTAAGGGAGACAGATACGCTCTGATAAGAAAAAGGGAATCTTACAGAGATTTAATAAAAAATGAGATAATACCAGAGGATTTAATTTAATGAAAAAAATAAGTTTCGTAAAAATGCATGGACTTGGAAATGATTTCATCTTAATTGACTGTTTAAATCAGGAGATTGAGGAACCAGAAAAATTTGCCATCAAATATTGTAATCGTCGTTTTGGTATAGGAGCAGATCAGCTTTTACTTGTTTATCCCTCAAAAATTGCAGACTTCAAGATGAGAATCTTCAACGCAGATGGTTCAGAGGTTGAGATGTGTGGAAATGGCATAAGATGTTTAGCAAAGTATATATGGGATAAGAGGTTATCAGATAAGGAGGTCTTAGAAATTGAAACTTTGGCAGGCATTATAAAACCAAAAAAGGCTGGTCAGCTTGTGCAGGTTGATATGGGAGTTCCTGAATTCAAACCTGAAAAAATACCCGTTGATGTTGAAGGTGAAACCGCCTTTGATGTGGTTGTTGAAGTATCAGGATGGCTTGCAAAAATTAACTGTGTCAGTATGGGAAATCCTCATGCAGTCATATTTCTTGAAGAGGATCCAAAAAATTTTGCAGTGGCAAAATATGGACCATTAATAGAGAACCATCCTGTGTTTCCAAAGAGAACCAATGTAGAATTCGCCTTTGTAGAAAATCCTAATGAAATCACAATGCGGGTATGGGAAAGAGGAGCTGGTGAGACCCTTGCCTGCGGAACAGGTGCATGTGCCACAGCAGTTTCAGCCATGATAAAGGGATTAACAGAAAAAAAGGTAACAGTTCATCTTCCTGGTGGAGATTTATTAATTGAGTGGAATGAAGATGGACATGTTTATATGACAGGTTCTGCAGAAGAAGTTTTTGAAGGCACTGTGAAGGTTCCACAAACTGGCAAATAATCACAGTGTTTACAGATATTTTTAAAATCATATGTTGGATAAAAAGGTATTTCCATGTCATGTATTTCTATTAAAATGCTTTTCAGAAGTTTTGAGATTAAATCAATTCCTGCATGACCATAACCACTTAAGGGATCAAATTTTGCTGAAGAATCAATTACTGAAGTACCTAAAAGAAAATAATATCCATTTATATTTTCAATATTTACTCCGTACTTTTTTGAGTAAAGAAGAATGTAAAGAGGAATCTGAATACTTCCTACAGCTCTGTAGCTTTCTCTGTCATCTATATTTAATTCCTCAAATTTTATCCTGTAACTGTCTGAGTTTTTTGAAATTTTGTAATCAATTATTGTATATTTCTCATCTACCAAATCAACTCTATCAAGCCTGCAACTAAAAGTGCAGTCAAATATCTTTTCTTCAAAAAACTCTTCAGCAGAAAGAACCTTAACTGTCTGAGTTTTTATAACTTTTCTGTAGTAGTTTAAAACCTCGTTCATTCTCCTGGTTACTTGAGTTTTTATCAAATAAAGACTTCCTTTTAAATTGCTATCATATTTCTGAGAGAAAACTTCCTGAACAGTATCTTCTATTTCTTCTTCAAGATCCTTCAGAGTTAAAACTTTATTAATTTTTTTTCTGAAGAAGTTTTTCAATACTTCATGAACAATCACTCCTATATCAGTTCTTTCAATATCTGCACTGATATCTTTTTGTTTTGTAAGTTTCAAAACATGATTGTAATAAAACCTTATGCCACACCTAAGGTAATCATCAATTGCTGTGGCAGAAAATACAAGATTTTTTAAGATATTCATTGTCTGCTCAGTCTTTGTAATTTCCTGCGGGTAGTTAGTTTTAAGTTTCAATCTGTATGTCACAGGCTGTATCAGTTCGTTCTTTAAAATCTTTGTCTTTAACTTTTCTGACTCCCAGATTATTTTCTCTATAAATCTTGATCTTTCCATCCTGTCATCCTTCACATAAATCAGATGGACTTCTTCAGCACCTTTTAAAAGATTTAAAAAATAATAATAAAGAAGTTTTTCCCTGTCATGATATGTTGGAAGTCCCAGTGCTTTTCTTAGAGAATAAGGCAGGAAATAGTCTTCTGAAAGATCAGGAAAAATACCTTCATTCAAATCAAGAAAAATAACCTTTTTAAACTTTATATTCCTTGTCTCAAGAAAACCAAGAATCTGCAATCCTCTGAGTGGTGTTCCTTGAAAGGGGAATCTCACATAGTTTATGAAATTCTTAAAAAAATTAAAGTAAGAATCAAAGCGATATTGAGATATGAGGGAGTAAGAAAGTTTACTAAATTCTTTTATAAATGCCTCTACATAAGGATAAAAAAGTGGATGAAATCTTGCGGTGGTTTTTTCATAAATAAAAATTAAAACTTCTTTCACTGCTTCTGAAAAGGAGGCTATGCTGTCAAAGGAAATAAACTTTTTTATTGTATTTTCATGGACTAATTTAAAATGCTCCATTATTTCCTCTGAAGTGAAATATAGATTGCTCAAACCTTTTAAAACCAACACAGGAATTTCTTTTTCAATCCATTCAAATTCTGTAAAGATTAACTCTTCATCCTTTAAGATTTTTTCCATTTCATGAAATATCATCCTGTTAAGCTCTGCTGAGCCTTTAAACAGAATATTTTTTGTATATGGATGGAGCATGAATTTAAGATAGGCTGGAACATATATTTGTCCATTTTCCATTGTATTTACAGCCTCAAAAAGATTCATAAAAAATCCGAATATGGGAGTTCTTGAAAGAGGATAACCCATTGAGATGTTGAAGTCTTTTTCTTCAAGATAAGGAATTCCATGTCTTATAAGTGGAAAGAGGGTTTCAGAGTTTGGCAATACAACAACAGTTTTTTCATTAAAAGTTGAATTTTTTAGTATCTCACCAGCAATCTTTACCTCTGCATGAACATCAGGACAGCTGTAAAATTTTAGTTTATCAACTTCTATAAAATTATCCTCACAATGACGGATAAATAAAAACTCAGGTAAATCATTCAATTTTTTAAAAATTCTTTTTTCTGCCTCTGTAAATGCAAAAAAACCTGCAAATATTATCTTTCTGAATGGTAAAAGTTTGTCTAAATCCTGAAAATCTGAAACTGCTCTGTATCTGAGTGAACGTGTTGAAAGGCTCAGTTGTTTAAGTTTATTATAAAACTCTTTATAGGTCTCTGAAAG
>CAZDXM010000023.1:0-3661 GCA_964509535.1 uncultured Thermodesulfovibrio sp.
CATCATATTCACCAATTATTTTTTTAAGCTCTTCAGGTTTAAGTCCTGTTTTAACATCTACCTGAAGTCCTGCATTTTTTAAGATTTCAATTCCTTTCTGAGAGATGCTGTCACTGACAAGTACCTTCACTTTATTCCTCCATTGAAAAAATTTCTTCTGCTTTTGCAACGCCTTTACCAAGGGTAACAGGATATCCCAGTTCTTTAAGTGTCATTTCCAGTGCTGATATTGCAACTATAACATCAAATTTGTCTGCATATCCAAGATGAGCGAAACGGAATATTTTTCCCTTAAGTTTATCCTGCCCTCCCGCAGCTGTAACTCCGTGTTTTTCCCTTAGAGTTTTGTAGATAACCTGTCCGTCAATTCCATGAGGTGCCTCAATAGCAGTTACAGAATTACTCGGGATACCTTTTGCAAAAAGACTGAGTCCCAGCTCTTTTACAGCCTCTCTTGTAGCATGGGCTAAAAGAGCATGTCTTTTAAATATATTCTCAAGTCCTTCTTTCTGCATTATTTTCAAAGCCTCATTAAGACCAATAATAAGTGATACAGCGGAGGTAAAATTTGTCTGATTTTTAGCAAGGTTTTCTCTTTCTTTTTTGAGATTGAAATAAAACCTCGACATTTTTGATTTTTCATTTCTTTTCCAGGCTTTTTCACTTACGCTTATAAAAGCAAGCCCTGGAGGAAGCATAAGACCTTTTTGAGAGCCGCTAACCATTACATCTATTGACCATTCATCAGTTTTAATGTCATGAGCAACCAAAGCTGAGATTGAGTCTACTATAAAGAGAGTATCATCATAATTTTTTACTATCTTACCTACAGACTCAATGTCATGATAAACTCCTGTTGATGTTTCGCTTGCCTGAATAAATACTCCTTTTACATCATTATTTTTTTTGAGTTCCTCCTCAACCCTGTTAACATCAACGGAATATCCCCATTCAACCGGTATTTCTATAACATTCAATCCGTAAGCCAGTGCAATTTTTATCCATCGCTCACCAAACTTTCCTCCATTTATTACAATAACCTTTTCTCCTGGTGAAAAAAAATTGTTTACAGATGCAACCATAGCACCTGTTCCTGTGCTACAAAGGATTAAAACATCATTTTTTGTCTGATAGATCCATTTAAGACCATTTTTAGCAGAATCAAAGATTGGTAAAAAATCAGGACTGCGGTGATGGATTACAGGCATTGCCATACTGAGAAGAACCTCTGGTGGGACAGGAGTGGGTCCCGGTGCAAGCAGATACTTTTTTAGTACCATTCTATATCCTCCATAATGAAATTTGTAATAAAATTATATTACCATAAGTATTAAAAAATCCTGAATTATTTAGAGACTCCTAGTTGAATCCTATGATATTTTCAAAGTTTTTTTATGATAGTGTTATTCATAAAGTCAACTCTTAATTTACTAATTATGTGTGACATTTCTATATTGTAACCACAGGTTGATAAAAAGGTGTTGACAGAGGAGATTGAAAATATATATAATTCAATAACTTCAGGCGCGTAGCTCAGTGGGAGAGCGCTTCCTTGACGCGGAAGAGGTCGTGGGTTCAATCCCCTCCGCGCCTATTGTAAAATCAAGGGTTCCTGAATGTAAAAATCAGACTGTGTCACAAACTGTGTCAGTAAGTATGTCAATTTTGAGCCCGAAAAATAGAGTTCAAGGCATTAACTGCTTTACTTTTATGCTTTGGTGCTAAATGAGAATATCTCAAAGTCATACCTGTTAATGAATTAACAAAGATATAAAATCGGTATCAAGCTTTCTCTGTGTAAAGAGTTTCCTAAAGAGGCTAAGTAGCATATCATTCAGTGGGATTTATCGCAAGCCTGAAAAGTTTTTATATTTCCTTTCTGGTGAGATGCCTTAGCCTTCTTCTGTTTTCTTTTAAAGGCTTAATACTGGAGTCTTTTAAGAATTGTTTCCTCCACCATATTAAGCGAATTCAAAGATGCTAAAAAATCTATCAGAAACAAAAAAGCT
This sequence comes from uncultured Thermodesulfovibrio sp., assembly GCA_964509535.1. Taxonomy (GTDB): domain Bacteria; phylum Nitrospirota; class Thermodesulfovibrionia; order Thermodesulfovibrionales; family Thermodesulfovibrionaceae; genus Thermodesulfovibrio. Next base: position 2,010 of record CAZDXM010000023.1, read on the forward strand.
GTGGCATTTATATAAAAAGGAATGAAATATGCTCAGGGAGTTAATAACTCCCTGAGCAGTCTGTTACTAAACCTTAAACCTTCCTATTGCTGTATTTAATTCTCCACCTAATCTTGCTATATCTGATGCTGTCTGAGCTGACTGGTCTACTGCAAGGGATATCTCCTTAGAACCCTCTGCAATACTACCTATGTCCTGTGTAATATGGTCTGTTACTGAGGACATCTCCTCTGTTGCACTGGCAATCTGCTGTATCATGCTCTGAAGTTCCTGTGCCTTATTAAATATCTGTCCAAGTATGTTTGCAGCCTTCTGGCTTAAATCTACACCACTTGCAACTTTCTTTGTTGCATCTTCCATTGAACCCTCTGCAACATCTACCTCACTCTGTATTCCTCTTATCATATCTGCTATCTCATCTGTTGCTTTTGCTGTTCTTTCAGCAAGCTTGCGAACTTCGTCTGCTACTACTGCAAAACCACGACCCTGCTCTCCTGCTCTTGCTGCCTCAATTGCTGCATTCAGGGCAAGTAAATTCGTCTGATCCGCTATATCCTTGATTACTGTTACAATTTCACCAATCTGACGGGAACGGTCTCCTAATATATTTATCACTTCTGAAAGCTTGCTTATTGCACCTTCTATAACTTTTATCTCATTAGCTGTATTAATTGTCATATCTTTGCCTTCTTTGGCAACTCCTGCAGTTGTTACACTTACCTCAGCTATGTTTGATGCATTCTTTGCTATGTCTACAACTGTCTGGCTCATCTCTTCTGCTGCTGAAGCTATCTGGGAGGCTCTCTCTGTCTGGGATTTCAGATTTCTTGATATTTCCTCTGTTGTTGCTGAAAGCTCTTCAGAAGATGATGCAAGAGAGCTTGAAATAGTTTTTGATTCTGCAATTAGTTTCTTTATAGCTGTTATAGCCTCGTGAACTGAATGGGCAATCATACCAAGTTCGTCTTTGCTTTCAACCTTTATATCAACAGAAAGGTCACCCTGTGCAACTTTTTCAAGCACTTCTTTAAGCTCTGCAACTGGTTTACGAACTGAACGGGATATAAAGGTGCTGAAAATAATGCCAAAAACTACAACAATAGCAGTAATTATTATAAAAATAACTATTTCTCTCATTACCAAAGAAATAACTTTCTTTATTTTTGTATTCAAGTTTTTTTGGTGAAATGCAACTTCTTCATCAAGAGCTTGAAAGATTTTTGCCATTCTTGGCTTTGATTGTTCATCATATACTTTTTCTGCTTCATCTTTTTTGCCTGCTGATGCAAGTTCTAATACTTTATTGTTATATGGAACTGCCTCTTTAATTGTGTTTTCAATGTTATCAAGAAGTTTTTTGCCTTCCTCAGTCCGAGTTATTTTCCTTATTGCTTCAAGTTTCTCTATGTATTTACTTCTGTTTTCATCAACTGACTTTTTAATATTTTCCCTTTCCTGTGCATTATCGGATAAAATGTAATCAGGTATAGCAGAAAGTATATTTTTTACACAGTCTTTAACTATGTAAGCATTGTTTAATTTATCAATTCTTTCGTCAATATCATTAACATCAAGCCTTATCTGGTTTAACTGAAATAAAGTGATCACCCCTAAAATGATTATTGATACAATAATTGCCCCAAACCCCACAC
>CAZDXM010000024.1:0-1944 GCA_964509535.1 uncultured Thermodesulfovibrio sp.
CTTTAAAAGAGCAAATCCTTAAAGAAGCTCAAAGGCTTTATTCCGAATACGCAGGCAGAGCAAAAAGTTTTTATAAAGTTTTTTTCAATGATTTATAAATTTTTCATCTAAGCCTGCATGAAACTTATAATCTCCTCTCTATCCTAATTTATATCCCACATGGTTCAGATGAAACCTTTACTCCTTCAATTGTAGTGTAAATAGTGTCATGGCTTAAGTTTGAGGTCTCAAATAGGTTGAACAATTCTTTAAAGTGTGTAAAATCAATGGTCTTTTCTGTGAAAAAAATCAAGATCAAAAGACCTCCTGTGTTTCAGGTAATAATATGTAGCAGTGCCACCTGCGAGATAAAATTCACCTAAATTCAGAAATTCTGAAATCTTTAAAAATACTTTTTTATGCTGAGATTCAAGTTTTTTTAATTCCATAATAAATTTGCCAAAAATTTAATGATTTTTTTGACAATAGCCGTTCAGCCTTTTCACTTTTTAAAAAATCTTTAATTTTCTCATCAGATATGGTGCTTCTAAAAATTTCAAATTGTTCAGGATTTCCGAGTTCAAGAACTATCCAATGCCAATTTGATAAAGCATTTGTAGGTCTTCTGGTTCCCCTTTAAGTTTAAAACAGCCTTCAAAGCAAGTTAGCATCATATATGGTTTGCTGGTCTTTTCTCTAAAGCCTTTTAAGGTGTGCTTAACAACTTTGATTTTTATCGGATTTTCTTTTAAGTCTTCAATAAGTATTGGTGAATTTGTTTTAAATATTACTTCATCATTTTGGGAAGTTTTATAAATTATTCCTAATCTCAAGATATTTCCAGTTCAATTTTAATACCTATTCGTTCCCAGGGGTCTTCATCAATTTTAAGCCATGTAATTGTTGCAAGAAGGTTTTCACCTCTGTCAAGCATCTGAGCAATTACAGAGTTGTCAACTTTTGGAACATATCCAAGTTTCCATCTCTTCCAGTAAATCTCTATGGCATTTTCATCATAGGGGTTTGTGGGTTCCCTTTTTAAAACAAGGTTGTCATTTACTTTAAGCTTTTTCCATATCTTTTCACCATCATAGTAGCTAAAACCCGCTACAACTGTTTCAAGAAGAAGGACTCTTTCTTTGTGAGGAGATTTTTTAAAAAATGGAAACGTAAATGGAAAAAATAAAAGGGACTTTAGAAAACTTCTCCGTTCCATAATTCATTTTATCCTTTATTTTTTCCTATGTCAATATGCCCAAAGTTGCCGATGGAGATAAAATCGAAATCATACTTATGCTGTCACACTGAGGGACGAAGTCCTGAAGGGCCTCTCCACCCACATTGTCATTCCGAGGGACGAAGTCCCGAGGAATCTCTCCTTTAAAGACGAGATTCTTCGAGTGCTGACGCACCCTCAGAATGACAGGGTTGGGGGGTATGAGCTTCTTCGGACGCTGATGCGTCCTCAGAATGACGGGATTGGGTGGTATGAGCTTCTTCCCCTTCGCTATCGCTCAGGGTCAGAATGACAGGATTGGGAGTTGTCATCCTGAGCCTTCCATTTGTGATTCTGAACCTTCACTTCTGTCATCCTTAGTCGAAGGCGAAGGATCTCTCCTTTCCATCGTGCTGAGGCGTAGCCGAGGGACCTCGAAAGGAGATTCTTCGGCACTGCGTGCCTCAGAATGACACCACTTTTTTGTCACCCTGAGGGGCTAAATGCCCCGAAGGGTCTTGCTTTAAAATGAGATTCTTCGGAGGCTAAGGCGCCCTCAGAATGACAGAGAAAAAGAAGCAGAATGACAGAATAAAGTCAGAATGACAAAATTAGCCTCTCTCTCAGGGCAAGTTAAAGCAAGTTAACGATGAGAAAAAAACGTCTTGGTCAAGCAGTCTCAGCTTCGGGATATAGCTCAAGAAAGATACTGGGGAGAAAAAATCCCTGCATATTAAGTTATAATATAC
>CAZDXM010000025.1:0-5779 GCA_964509535.1 uncultured Thermodesulfovibrio sp.
GAATAACTATTCTATGCAGTGACTGCAAAAGAAGATTAGAGATAAATCCATTGAGAGTTCTTGATTGCAAGGTCTCCTCATGCAGGGAAGCTCTGAATGATATACCTCTGATTGTAGATTTTTTATGTCAGGATTGTAGAAAACATTTTTTAAGTTTTCAGGATGAGCTTAGCTCTATGGGTATTCCATATAAGGTAAATCCAAAAATTGTAAGAGGTCTTGATTACTACACAAAAACAGTTTTTGAAGTTACCACTACTGCTCTTGGTGCTCAAAATGCTGTTGCAGCAGGAGGAAGATATGACTATCTTGTTGAATTATTTGGAGGTCCTCCAACTCCCGCAGCAGGATTCGCAGTTGGTATGGAAAGACTAATTGAACTGTGCACTGAGACTGTTAGAATTGAATCCAAAAAACCGTATGTTTATGTTGCATATACTGGTAACCTACTGAATGAAGCAAAAAATTTAGCAATGTTTTTAAGAAACAATGATATACCGGTTGAGACTTCATATGAAGAAGCTTCTTTAAAAAGTCAGTTAAGAAAAGCAGATAGATTTGGAGTGAGAATTGTGGTAATTGTTGGTGAGGAAGAACTCAAAAGATCGGTATACAGATGGAAAAATATGAAAACAGGCTTGCAGGGAGAGGCAACGCTGAAAGAATTAACTGAGATGCTTAGGGGGGAAGATGACCATAAACAGAATACAGCAAATTTTTAAGAAATTCAGGGACAGGAAAATTCTTGTTATTGGTGATATTATTTTAGACAGATATATTTTCGGTAAAGTTTCAAGAATCTCTCCAGAAGCACCAGTCCCTGTTGTGGAAGTTTATGAAGAACAATACAGACTTGGTGGAGCAGCAAATGTTGCAAATAACATAATAGCTCTTGGAGGCAAAGTCCATCTTTCTGGAATAATAGGTAAGGGATCTGCAGGCAAAATCATAAGAGACTTACTTCATGAAAAAGACATTGGACAGGATTATATATTTGAAGATACCCGAAGAACAACTGTTAAAACAAGAATAATAGGTGGAAAACAGCAGATTGTAAGATTTGATATTGAAGATCGCAGAAGGCTCGAAGGAAAGTCAAAGGAATTTTTCCTTTCAATGATAAAAAATGCATTGAAAGATTTTGATGCTGTTATTGTTTCAGACTATAAAAAAGGTGTGGTGTCTGAGGAACTTTTCAGAATTCTTGTGAGTTATAAAAAGAAAAACGGATTATTTATCGCTGTTGACCCAAAGGTTGGTCATTTCAGGCTTTATAAAAATGTATCCATCATCACTCCAAATCTTGCCGAAGCTTCACATGGAGCCGAGCTTGAGATAAAAGATGAAAAAACTCTTGTTAAAGCTGGATACAATCTTTTAAGAAAACTGTCATGCGATTCTGTTTTGATAACAAGAGGAGAGGAAGGTATGAGTTTATTTGAAAGGCTGGATTCTGAGGTAAGAGTGAGCCATTTGCCTACTGTGGCAAAAAAAGTTTTTGATGTAACAGGTGCTGGAGATACTGTAATTGCAGCAATAACACTCACCCATATTTCAGGTGCTTCTTTAGTTGATGCTGCAAGGATAGCAAATGTGGCAGCAGGTATAGTTGTGGGAAAGCTGGGAACAGCTGTTGCCACACAGGAAGAGATTATAGAAGTGCTTAAAATCAGTCCTTATGCATAAAGCCATAGCCCTATATTCCAGCGGGCTTGACAGCCTTCTTTCAATTCTATTGGTGAAAAAACAAAAGATAGAGATTATCGCGATTAAATTTTTAACAGGCTTTGGGAAACAAGTGAAAGAATGGGAAATCAATTTATCACAAAAAATAGGGTTTAAATTAAAAGAAATTGATATAACAGAGAAATTTCTTGATATAGTTAAAAATCCTAAGTATGGATATGGAAAAAATCTTAATCCATGCATTGATTGTAAAATTCTTATGCTCAAAGAAGCAAAAAAAAGAATGCAGGAGTATGGAGCAAGTTTTATAATAACTGGAGAGGTTCTCGGACAAAGACCAATGAGTCAAAGGAAAGAGATATTTAGTTTAATGGAAAAAGAAACCTCTCTTCACGGCTTAATTCTCAGACCACTCAGTGCAAAATTACTTCCTCCCACAGAGCCTGAAATACAGAAAGTTGTTGATAGAGGTCTTTTTTATGATATATGGGGAAGGACAAGAAAACCTCAACTTACCCTTGCAAAGAAATTTGGAATTGAAAAGATTCCTCAGCCAGCAGGTGGGTGCCTGCTTACTGATCCTTTTTTCTGCAGAAAAGTAAAAGATCTTATTGAACATGATGAGTTGAATGTAAAAAATACAGAACTGCTCAGAATTGGAAGACATTTCAGAATTTCTCACAATTGTAAAGCAATAGCTGGAAGGAATGAAATTGAAAATAAAATTCTTTTGAATAATTATGATGGAATTTTTCTTTATCCATTAGATTTCAAAGGACCTGTTGTAGTTCTGCTTGGGCTATGCACTGAAAGAGAATTACAGATTGCAGCATCACTTTGTGTTCATTATTCAAAAAGAAAAAAATCAGAAATAGTTATTAAAGAAGGAGAAACTGAACAGATAAAAACATTTAATGCAATCACTGAAGAAGAGATTGTAAAATACAGAATATGAAATTTCGTAGGAGGAAGAAATGAAAAAATATTTAATTTTTATAATAGTCACATTTTTTCTTTTCAGTTGCGGTGGTAAAAAAAAGATTAAACCATCTTCAGAAGAATACATCTACACAATAGAAGCATTCAAGGTTGTTGAAGAAATAAGACAGGCATATCAGAATAAGGACAACTCAGGAATAAGAAAAAACTGCTCAGAGTCCGCATACAGGGAGATAATTGCATCTGTCCGTCCCTTTGACAGAGCTGAGCTTGATTTTACACCTGTCTTGGGAGAAATGGAAGGAGGTATTTTCAGGCTTTATGTTTCATGGAATGGAAAATGGATTTATTCTGAAAAAGAAACAGAGGAAAGAGGGCTTACTGTCTTTTTAATTAAAGGAAATCCACCAAAGGTTGAAAAAATTCTGAGGGGAAATCCTTTCAGGTATCCAGATTAACCAAATCTACCTGTAACATATTCTTCTGTGAGTTTATTTGAAGGAACTGTAAATATCTTACCTGTTCTGTCATATTCAATAAGTTCACCAAGCATCATAAAACCCGTCCAGTCTGAAATTCTTGCTGCCTGTTGCATATTGTGAGTAACAATTATAATATTTACCATGTTTTTTAGTGAAACTATTAATTCTTCAATTTTTGCAGTTGATATCGGATCAAGTGCGCTTGTTGGCTCATCAAATAATATAATTTCAGGCTCAACAGCCAGAGCTCTTGCAATGCAAAGCCTCTGTTGTTGCCCTCCACTCAATCCAAATGCATTTGTATGAAGTTTGTCTTTGACTTCATCCCACAAAGCAGCATCAATTAAAGCCTTTTCAACCCTTTCCTTTAACTCTGTTCTCTTTTTAATACCTCTTAACTTCAACCCATAAGCTATATTCTCAAAAATGGTCATAGGGAAAGGTGTCGGTTTTTGAAATACCATTCCTATTTTGCTTCTCAATTCAATAAGGTCAGTATCTTTTGAAAGGATATTTTTCCCCTGAAATATTATTTCTCCCTCATATCTATTCCCTGCATAAAGATCATGCATTCTGTTGAAACATCTCAAAAGTGTTGTTTTTCCACATCCACTTGGACCGATTAAAGCAGTGACCATGTTTTTATAAATCGTCATATTTATATTTTTAAGAATATGAATGTTGCCACTGTAATAAAAATTAAGATTTTTAACCTCTATCTCGATTTTCAGTATTTATACCTCCTTTTTATTAGTATTCTTCCAATAATTGTTGTAAAAAGAATGAATAAAGTAATCATGAGAGATGCACCCCATGCAATAGTATGCCAGTCTTCATATGGTCCCATCGCATACTGGAATATTGTTACAGTGAGTGAAGCAATTGGTTGATTCATATCTGTTGAATAGTAATTATTATTAAAAGATGTAAACAGAAGTGGTGCTGCTTCACCTGTTACTCTTGCAATGGCAAGAATAATTCCTGTAAGTATACCTGTTGCTGCACCCCTGTAAACAACCTGAATAATTACTTTGTAATATGGAGCACCCAAAGCAAAAGCAGCCTCTCTCAATGTCCATGGTATGAGTGAAAGCATATTTTCAGTTGTTCTGAGCACTGTGGGTATCATAATTATACCTAAAGCTACAGCTCCTGCCCAACCGCTGAAATGCTGCATTGGTTTAACAATTATAGCATAAACAAAAGCGCCCACAATTATTGCCGGAACACTTACCATAATATCAGCAAGAGTGCTGATTATTCTTGATACATAATACTTTCTTCCATACTCCGCAAGAAAGGTTCCACCAAGCACTCCTACAGGAACACCTATTAATGTTGCACATAAAGTGATTAACATATGACCAACAAAAGCATTTTTTAAACCTCCCCCTCCTTCTTCTCCAGGAGGTGCGGGATCTTTGAGAAAAAGGTCAAGATTTATTGCTGTTATTCCATGTCTTAGAACATCAAAAATTATAAAAAAGAGCCAGAATATACCCCATAAAGCTGTGAGAAAACATAAGAAAAGCCCAAATCTATTTATTAATTTTCTTTTCTTTACATTCATCTCTTTTCAATCTTGAGCAAAAATACTTTTGCAAGCGCAAGTATAGTAAAACTCATAATAAAAAGTAAAAAAGCAAGAAAATAAAGTGCGCTTAAATATATATCTTTATCAGCTTCAGTGAATTCATTAGCTAATTTTACAGTAACTGTTGCAGCTGCATCAAAAAGTGAGGTGGGAATTTTGTTAAGATTCCCCAGAACAAAAGCAACTGCCATGGTTTCACCGAGTGCTCTTCCCAGAGAAAGCCCGATTCCACCAAGAACTCCAAGTTTTGAATATGGTATAACAACATCTTTTACCACTTCCCATTTTGTAGCACCTATCGCATAGGCAGACTCTTTAAGAACTGCTGGTGTCAGATTGAAGGAATCTCTCGCAATGGATGCTGTAAATGGAATTATCATGATGCTTAAGATAATGCTTGCTGTGAATAAATCAACTCCAAGAGGTGTGCCTTCAAAAAGTTTATTAAAAAGAGGAAGCTTGCCTACGGTTGACTGAAGGAACGGTTCTATATATTTACTCATTATAGGAGCCAGGGTAAAAAGTCCCCACATTCCATATATGATACTTGGTATAGCTGCTAAAAGCTCTACCGCTGTTCCAATAACTCCCTTTAAAAAAGAAGGTGCTATTTCTGTAATAAATATTGCAATACCGATAGCAATGGGTGTAGCAAGCATAAGAGCAAAAAAAGAAGTTATCAGCGTTCCAATCAATGCTGGAGCAGCTCCAAAGAGTTCCTGAACAGGGTCCCACTCAGTAGAGAAAATAAACTCTTCAAAACCGAATCTATTCATTGCAGGGAGAGATTCTTTAAATAATACTAAAAAAATTCCAAATGAAATAAGAATTACACCGAAAGCTGCAATAGCTGTAATAGCTGAAAAGAGAAAATCTGTTGCTTTGCCCTTCTGTTTAGGCATATCAAAATATTATACATAAATTATGTTACAGAAATGTTAAAATTCTTGGTAGGTATTTTTGAATTTCCTGCAAATAAATTGCTAAACTTAAATATAATGTTTAAAAACATTCCAGCAATAGCAGTTGTTTTAACTGATATAGATGTTTTATCACTTGATGAGGATTCCCTGAAAGA
>CAZDXM010000026.1:0-3127 GCA_964509535.1 uncultured Thermodesulfovibrio sp.
TAAAGCAAGAGGAGATTTTATTGAAAATTCAGATATTGATCTCTTATTTGTAATTGAAAGCTTCATTGATAAAAAAACAAAATATAGTGTTTACGATTTTATATCTGAATTGGAAATAAAATATGGCTTACTGGCTTCAACTATTTTTGTATCTGAAAGGGATTTCAAAGCAAAAAAATAAAATTTTTGAGAAATATTCACAAAGAAGGAATAACTTTATGGTCGAGAGATTAGTTAAGCCAGTTTTTTAAAATTCTCAGAGATTCAACTGCATAAAAAGTAGAATCCAGAAAAGCTGCTGAATGATGAGTCCTTGCAAAACCTCCTGATTTTGTCTGGCAGAATAAAATAAATTCAAGGATTTTGTTTAAATTCTCAGGCTTGTAACCTAAAAATTCTAATGCTTTTAAGCAAAAATATGTATTATCCATATAAGAAGTTGTTGTTGGTGAAAATCCGAATCCTCCATCAGGATTTTGAGATTTAATAAACCACTGAGCAAACTCCTTTTTATCAATTTTTGATTTTAAAAAACCCTTCTCAGAAAGATACAAAAACATCCACCAATCTTTTGCGATGTTGTATTTAAAGGATTTATTAATTTTTGGCAAATCAGTTTCTGATAGTTCTGAAAGTTTCGCTAAATAAAAATATCTCTCAAGGTCAATAAAGCCTTTAAAAGAATTAATATAATGTTTTACTTGAGCTTTATCTATACTTAAGCCTGCTATTTGAGAAGACCTTAAAAGTTGATAAAAAACTTTTGGCTCTTTTTCAGATTTTTTCCCCATTAGCCAGTTAATTAAGGCTTTATCATTTGTTGGTTCATATTCGGTTTTTAAACTGAGTTTATTTAGACTATCAAGGATTTTCAAAGCATGATATGTGTCCTCAACTGTTGCTGGAAGTAGTGGAGTTGCTGCGAAGCCTCCCTCTTGTTTTTTTCTTTGTAATGTAAAAGAAAGGCATTCTGAAAGTGTTTTGCTCAAATTCATAAAAAATATTATAAATTATTCTACTTGCTAACAATATAAGTTTTTTCTTATACTAAAAAAAGGCGATGGAGTTCGCCTTTAAGTGCCTCTGATTTTCAGGGCTAATAACTCCTACTTGAAAAAGTAGGGATTTTTACCCTGAATAAGGAGGCAAAAATGTTTGAAACCCTTCTAAAAGCTTCTTTCTGGTTTTTTCTTGCCCTCCTCTCCACAGTAATTGCTACAAAGCTTCGTTTAGCACAGCATTAACAGAAATTGCAATTGGGACAAAGGGAATTTCAAAAATTGAAAGATGGCTTCTTGGCTCAGTATCCCGAAGAGTAGCAACCTATGCAACATGCCCGGTGGTTATAGTTAAATAGCTACATCTCTATTCTTGTTAAAACACCGTGTAACTTTCTTGAAGGCAAGCGGAAAAAGCTTATAAAAGTTGGCGTTATTCTTTTTATAAAGACAAATAGTTTCCAGTGTCCCTTTGCAATTATGTCTTCAAGACCGTAAAATATTGCTCTTTCATCAATTCCGTTTTCCCTTAATATTTCTTCAATATTTACAACTTCCATATAACCAATTTCAATTTCAAAGACTCTTATACCGAGGCAAAGCTCTTCTTTAAAATATCCAACCACTCCAAATGGGTCTGGTCTGATTATAATTGACAGAAATATATTGTCTTCATAAATTATTCCGTGATAAAACATTGTTTCTAAAATATACGGAGAAATTTTACTTGTATCTTTAATAAAGAAAATAGCTGTTCCGGGTATTTTAGGATTTGTTTTATACACTCTATCAAATTTTAGAATAAAGTCTTCCCTATCCATAAACTTCATGGTACTGTAAAGTTTTTTCTGGCCGTTGGTAAAAAGCAGAATGGTTAAAAATGGAAATAATGCAAGCAGTATTGAGTAATATCCACCTTGAGGAATCTTATGCAAACAGGAACTGAAATATATAAAATCAACAGCAGTAACAGTCAAAGCAACAATCAGTGCAATATAGTTTCTTTTAAGAAAAAATATTGAAATCAGTATAATTCCTGTTATACACATATTTCCTGTTACAGCAAGTCCATAAGCTGATGCCAAATTAGAAGAACTTTTAAACTCTAAAATAATAAACAAAACTGCAATAAGCAAAAACCAGTTAACACTTCCAATGTATATCTGAGATTTTAACTCCTTTGAAGTATAATTAATCTTCAACATTGGCATTATTCTTGTTGTGATTGCCTGATAGATAATTGAAAACATTCCACTAATCATTGCCTGTGAAGCAATAACAGTTGCAGATATACTCAAAATTAAAAAAGGAATATAAAGATAGGATGAAAAATTTAAAGATAGCTCAAAAAGAGTATTTTTAACATGTGGATGAGCTAAAAGAAAAGCACCCTGACCAAAATAATTAATAGAAAGAACAAAAAACAAAATTGCCCATGCATGCCTTATGGGTTTTGAACCAAGATGTCCCATATCTGCATACATTGCCTCAGCACCAGTAGCACACAGAATTACCTCTCCTAAGATTAAGTAACCCTTCCAGCCATTTTTTAAAAGGAAATCTATGGCATAATATGGATTTACAGCTTTTAAAACATCTGGATTTTTCAAAATTCCGTAAAAACCAAGAACAAAAAGACAAAAAAACCATAAGACCATTACAGGACCGAAAGCAGAGGCAACTTTTTCAGTTCCCTTTTTTTGAAAAAGAAATAAAAAGATAGCAATAACCATTGCTCCTAAAATAATCATTCCCTGTGATACTGCTACACCCGGGATAAAAGCTGAACCCTCAACAGCACTTAAAATACTTATTGATGGAGTTATTACACCATCACCTATAAGAAAAGAGATTCCTATGAAGGATAAAAACGTGATAACTCCCTTAGATTTTTTTGATTTTGAGAGAGATTTAAATATCTCAGCAAGAACAATTGTTCCACCCTCACCCCTTATACTGAGCCTCATTGCAAGGATATTGTATTGAAGCGTTGGCAAAATAACAAGTGTCCACAATACAAGAGAAAGAACGCCAAGAACATTTTCATAAGTTGGTTCAAGAATTAAAAAGGCAACAGTTAAAGTATATATAGGGCTTGTTCCTATATCTCCAAAAACAAGCCCTATTGC
>CAZDXM010000027.1:0-2443 GCA_964509535.1 uncultured Thermodesulfovibrio sp.
CCTTTTATCAAATACCAACCTTTAAAACCTCTCTTATCTTTAAAGATAATCAGGTTATCTTTTATTTCGGGTTTTATATTCTTCTTATTAGACAGAAATCTTTTCATATTTTCTTATAGCCTTTCCTTTCAAGTAAATGAGTAATTGTTTAGCATTATCAAATATTTCATTTCGCTTTTTTTCTGAGTTTACCAAATATAATACCGTTTCTTTCCATAATTTTACATCCATAGGTAGCACAACTCCTGCAGAATACTCCTTTATGAGTTTTGCAAGGGGAAAATTCTCTGAATAAATACCTACTGAAGCACTCCTCATGATATTGTAAAACTTTACATAAGACCTTGCTCTGTTAAAGGGATTATCAAACAACAGGGCAAACCCAATGTGCCTGTACTTAAGAGATGAAAATTCAATGTATTCGTTCCACTTCATAGGATTTACAATCCAGAGATTTTTTATCCCTTTGTAAAGCTTTGCAGTTTTTCTGTCAACGATGACCTCTAATAAAATTTCTTCCCTCTGTATTTCACTCAAAAAATTTTTTAACCAAAAAAACTCTTTAATATGAGATTGGGTGGCATGATAAAAAACAACAGGTTTCTTATATACTGGATTTAGATTACAATTATTTACCTTAATGTATGAAGGATAAGGAGGAAGTATTGTAGGTTTTAATTTTTGATATTTTTCTGCAAGATATTCATTTGAAACAAAAATTTCGGTGTTTGCAGATAGCCACTTTTTAAACTTCCATGCCTTTTTAAAAATTTTTAAAGCATACTTAACTGGTAAATCATTTAGCACCTTCAAATCAAAAAGGTCATCATCCATAAAATAATAGATAGACTCAATATTAGACCTATTAACATTTATCCATCTTAAAACCTCACTTGTTAAATATCTGACAATAAAAATTTTAGTCCTTTGAGCCAATTTAAAATTTGGCAGTTCTTCATGATTTAACGAAATAAAATTTAGATTTTTATTTTCAAGAAAAGGCTTTATATAGTAGTCTGTGGAGGGGTTCTTGTTTTCTTCAATAATATAAATCATTTCTCCGAGCTAATACTAAGAATTATTAGAGTTCGTAAGAGAAATAAATCTTTATATTCTTTCCCTCTGCATATTTTCTTATTTGTGGATGAGCTATATATGTAACATAGATGAGAATTTGTTCCTTCTGAATGTGACGCTTTAGAGTTTGGACTTTTTTAAGAAAATTATCAATGTCTTTCTTCTTTAGCTGACTTTTTGCCTCTCCGACAATCGCATATTCATTGCCGTTTTTTCTACCTTCTCCAAATATGTTTACTTCTATGTAGTTGTTTTTGCTGATTTCTATAAAATCTCTTTTAAGCCTTCCTACTACTTCTACTCCAAAATCCTGTTTAAGAAGTTGAGGAAGTGCCTTCATTGCCTCATCTTCAAGGCGATATCCAACTGTATGGCTTAGTCCACCAAGTTCTTCTTTTATTTTGATTTGTTCTTGTGTAAGCTTCTGTATTGTCTGTTCTGTCCTTTTCTGTGCCTCAATGAGTTCCTGAACTGTTACCTCAAGTCTTGTAAGTCTTTCTTCTGCCTTCTTTTGTGCCTCTGCAAGCTCTTGGACGGTTACCTCAAGTCTTGTAAGTCTTTCTTCTGCCCTCTTCTGAGCTTCCGCAAGTTCATTAACTCTTTGCTCTGTTTTCTTCTGAGCTTCGGCAAGTTCGTTAACTCTCTGTTCGGTTTTTTTCTGGGCTTCTGTAAGTTCATTGAGCCTCTGTTCTGTCTTTTTCTGAGCCTCTGCAAGTTCTGTTACAACTGCCTTAAGCTCGTCAAAATCTGCCTTTTTTACTGTATCCGCTATTTCTTCTCTAAAAATTTCAAAGGCTTTAACAAGGGGCCATCTAAATTCTTCTGGAAGGTTGTCTATTGCTTCTATATAACTTTTCATAGTTTTATATTATCAAAATTAATCAGTTTGCTTCAAATTCTCTCGTTTCTTCCTTCTTAAATACCCCTTAGGATTCCATGTAATTATGAAGGATTCCTTTTCTCTGTCTGCTTCAAAATCTGGATTCTCCGATAAAAAAGTTTCTATTGCCTCATAAGGACCAGGATTAGGTCCTACATTAAGTCCATGATGACAGATACCGTCTTCAACTATAAAATATCCACCGGAAGGAATAAGACAAGAGTAAGTGTTTAGTATCTTTAATGTATTTTCATAAGTGTGAGAACTATCTTCAATGACTAATATGTTTGAAAAACCATTAATAATTTCTTTTACTTTCTCAAACATTTCACAAGCATCACCTTCAAGTAGAATTATTCTTGGATGTTTTCTAACTTTTTCAAGAATTCTCTTATGATTGATATCTATACCAATGACCTGACCCTTACCGATGATGTCGCAAAGGTGAGCCAATGCTAAAAGAGTGCCTCCCATGGCATTCCCAAT
>CAZDXM010000028.1:0-40639 GCA_964509535.1 uncultured Thermodesulfovibrio sp.
CCGTTATTTTTTGTGGTAATTACAGGAATGCCTGATGCCATTGCTTCTAATGTAGCATTACTAAAGGGATCATAAAGTGTTGGAAGAACAAATAAATCAGAAATAGCATAAAATTTTTCAATTTCTCTCTGAGGACCCAGAAACAAAATCTTACTGTAAGTTCCCCATTTTTTGGCTATTTTGATATATTTTTCAGGATTTCCTTTACCTATGACAAGAAGTTTAAAATTTTCATTTACAAAGTGCAAAGCTTTAATTAAAGTTTCAAGTCCCTTTCTTTTGAATCCAGAGCCCAAGAAAAGCAGAATTTTTTCATCTTCTGAAAGTTTGATTTCCCTTTTAAATTGGACGAAAATTTTTTTATTTTCTAAAGAAAATCTGTTAAGGTCAACTCCATTGTAAACTACAATGATTTTTTCTGGAGAAATTTTGTAACTGTCAATAATTTCATTTTTAACCATCTCTGAATTTGCAATTATTAGAGGAGTTTTCTCAAAAATCTCCTTTTCAAGCCTTAGATAGTATCTATGAAGAGGATTTATTTCAAAGGAGATTTTTTTGTAAAAGGGCTCCATCTGTTTTCTTATATCAAGCCATCTTAGATGACATCCTTCTCCTGCTCTGTAAATGTGCTGGGAGGTTGTCCTTTCAAAGCTTACTACACAGTCGTATTCATTAAGATTTATTTTTAAATTACGGTTAAAACTCCAGGCTTTAAGGAAGGAACCAAAGGGAAGAATTTTTACTCTGTGAAAATTTATTTTAGCATCCTCAAGCCATTTATTTGAGAAAATATGGATTTCGTGATTTTCCTTTTTTAAAAAATCAATAAGACTGGCAAGATACTTCTCAGCACCACCATGATAGGAAAAATTTCTTTTTATGAATGCGATTTTCATCAAAGCCTTATTTTTGAATATATTTTACTAAGAAGTGAAGAGCTGTATATAATCAATTTCTTTTTAATCCATCCTGAGCCTTTGCATTTTACTGCTAATCTTTTAATCCTGAAAGGATCATTTATATTCACTCCTCTCTGAGTTGTATATAAAGCTTTAAAACCGAGTTTTTTAGCTATCTCTATTGACTTATCATTATAAACTCCTTTAGGCCATGCAAGATGAAAAGATTCTTTGTTGAGATAATTTTTTATCAGCATTTTACTGCTTTTCAAGTCTTCTTCTAAAAATAAGAAATCGTCCATATTTATAAATTCTGGTATCCGATGAGTATGTCCATGACTTTGGATATCAAAAACATCTTCCTGCTCCATTTCTCTGAGTTCATCCCATGTGCACATTACTTCATGTTTTCTTTCTGAAAAGGCAATCCTCCACATTTCTTTATGCGGGAGAGCTTTAAAATTATCCCTTTTAATATCTAAATCAGTTATGAAATCTGTTGCCACAAATAACATTGCCTTCATCTTATATTTTTTGAGAACCGGATAAGCGTAAATATAGTTATCCACAAAGCCATCATCAAAAGTGATAAGCACACATTTTTTTCTTGACTCCTCAGGATGATTCATTAAATATAAAAATTCTTCTCCATCAAGAGGCTTCCATCCTTTCTTCTTTAATCCAGAAACCTGTTCTTCAAAAACTTCGGCAGTAACATTAAGCTCTGAATAGCCAGGCATTACATGATGATACATTAAAATTGGAATAGAATTGTTGAAAACCAATTTAACTTATTTGCATCCTGTATTTTTACTATAATATCATAATTCTCTTATTTTCTTTCCACAATACTTGAATTTGCCGACAAAAACTCTGGAGATATTTTAAAATATAAATTAGAAACTAAAATTTGGGGAGGTGGGAGGTAAGATGCCAATTTATGAGTATGAATGCATGGTTTGTCACAAAATTCATGAGATTATGCAAAGATTCAGTGAGGAACCATTAAAAAACTGTCCTGATTGTGGAGGTGAACTCAGAAAGCTTGTCTCTCAATCTTCCTTTATTTTGAAAGGAACTGGCTGGTATGTAACTGACTATGCAAGAAAAAATAACTCAAACAATGGTGCAAAAAACAAATCTGATAATAAAATATCTGACAAAGTTGAAAATAAAACAACTTAAAAATGATAAAGCCACATATTCATATTCCCTATGGAAGAATTTACGAATTCATAGATATTATTAAAAATGAAAGGCTTGATCTTGAGATCTATTTTGATGCAAAAAGCCTTGACAGCTTTACTGATGAAGATATCTTAAAGCTAAAGAAGGCTTTATCCTACAAGCCTTCACTGTCTTTTCATGCTCCTTTTATGGATTTGTCACCTGGTGCGGTTGACAGTAAAGTTAAAAATATTACCATTGAAAGATTTGGTCAGATGTTTGATATAGCAGAAAAATTGCTTCCAAAAGCTATAGTTTTTCATTCAGGTTATGATAAATGGAAGTATGCTTTCAAGGTAAATGTATGGCTTGAAGAAAGCATTTTTACCTGGAGCAAACTTTTACCAAGAGCAGAATCGCTGAATGTTAAGATTGCTATAGAAAATATTTTTGAAGAAGAACCAGAAAGCCTTCAGAGTCTCATGAAAGCTATAAATTCTCCTTACTTCGGTGTCTGTTTTGATACAGGACATTTCAATCTTTTTTCAAAAAAATCTTTAGAAGAATGGATGTCCTATTTAAACAACTACATAGTTGAATTTCACCTTCATGATAATCATAAAAAATTTGACGAGCATTTAGCCATAGGCGAAGGCTCTTTTGATTTTGATAAACTATTCAAAATAAATAAATGCAGAGATTGCATATATACAATTGAAACACATTCAGTAGAAAATGTCTTTAAAAGCATTAAAAGATTTAATGAATATCTGAATAAATCCTGAGATACTTGAAGAAACTCTGTAATTTTTTGTATCTTTAAATTAGCCGGAGTGGCGGAACTGGCAGACGCAAGGGACTTAAAATCCCTCGGAGGGTAACCTCCGTACGAGTTCGAGTCTCGTCTCCGGCATTATTTTTATATGGAGGCATTAATGATTAAAAAAGCTATTTTGCCTGTGGCAGGATTAGGAACGAGATTTCTTCCGGCTACAAAGGCTTCACCTAAAGAGATGCTTCCCATTATTGATAAACCCCTTATTCAATATGCAGTTGAAGAAGCATTAAAGGTTGGAATAGAAGAGTTTTTATTCATTACTGGTAAACACAAAAGAGCAATTGAGGATCATTTTGATAAAGCCTTTGAACTTGAAGAAAGACTTAAAAATGCAGGCAAGTACGAGCTTTTAAAAAAAATAAACTCATTTGAAAATCTCAACTTTGCATACATCAGGCAGAAAGAACCAAAAGGTCTTGGAGATGCCATACTTTGTGCTAAACCTTTTATCCAAGATGAAGCATTTATTGTAATACTGAGTGATGATTTGATAGACCCTCAGTACTCAGTCCTTCAGGAAATGATAAAAATTTATGAAGAAAAAAAGGCTACTATTATAGCACTGGAAGAGATTTCTCAAGATGAAGTATCCAGATATGGAATAGTTTCTGGGCAGAAAATTAATAATTATTACATTATTGAGGATTTAGTTGAAAAACCTGATCCCGCAAATGCTCCTTCAAATTTAGCAATAATAGGTAGATATATTCTGACACCACAGATATTCAAATATCTTGAAAAACTTGAACCAGGAAAAGGAGGAGAAATTCAGCTGACAGATGCATTAAGAGAACTTTTAAAAGAGTCACCAATATATGGATATATTATTAAGGGCAAAAGATACGATGCTGGAGAAAAGCTTGGTTATTTGAAAACATTGGTTGAGTTTGCTTTAAAAGATCCTGAAATTTCTTCTGATTTTATGCAATTTCTTAAAGAAAAATTATCAAATCTGCAATCCATTAAATAATTTTTTTCTCAAAATATCAAAAATTCGGCAAAAATTGTTAAAATTAAATTTAAGATTAAAAAATTTTTTTCATGGAGGAAAAAATATGAAAGAAATAAAAAAAGAAGACAACGAGCAGGTTGATGAACAGCAGGGAAATAAAGAAATAGAAATACCAGAACAGCTTCCAGTTCTGGCAGTTAGAGACATTGTGGTTTTCCCATATATGATTATCCCTCTTTTTGTTGGAAGGGATATTTCTGTTAAAGCTGTTGAGCATGCTTTAAATACAAACAGACTCATTTTTCTGCTTACTCAGAAAGATTTCAATATTGAAACCCCTGAACCATCTGATCTTTACAGTATCGGAACAGTTTGCATGATTATGAGAATGCTCAGACTTCCTGATGGAAGGCTTAAAATTCTTGTTCAGGGACTTTCAAAGGCAGAAGTATTAGAGTTCTCTCAGGCTGAAGGCTTTTATATGGCAAGAATAAAAAAAATTGAGGATATTCAGATAAAAGAATTCACTCTTGAGCAGGAAGCCCTTGTTAGAACAGTAAAGGAACAGCTTGAGAAAACCATCTCTCTTGGTAAAAATATACCTCCTGATGCCATGGTTATAATTGAAAATATTGATGAACCGGGAAGACTGGCAGATCTTATAGCTTCAAACATTGGACTGAAAAGTTCAGAAGCACAGCAGATACTTGAAATTACAGACCCATTTGAAAGACTGAATAAAATAAGAGAGCTTCTTAACAGAGAAATACAGCTCCTTACAATTCAACAGAAGATCAGGAAAGAAGCAAAAGATGAAATAGACAAAACACAGAGAGAATATTTTTTAAGAGAACAACTTAAAGCAATTCAGAAGGAACTCGGTGATATAGATGAAAAAGCAGAAGAGATAAATGAATTCAGAAAAAAAATTGAAGAAGCTAAAATGCCAGAAAAGGTTAAGGAGGAAGCAGAAAAACAGCTTAAAAGACTTGAAAGAATGCATCCTGAAGCTGCTGAATCCGCTGTTATAAGAACTTACCTTGAATGGCTTACAGAACTGCCGTGGTCTCGTTCAACTGAAGACAGGCTTGATATAAAGGCTGCAAAGGATGTTCTTGATAAGGATCATTATAATCTTGAAAAAGTTAAAGAAAGAATACTTGAGTATTTAAGTGTAAGAAAGCTTAAAGAAAAAATGAAAGGTCCTATTCTTTGCTTTATTGGTCCTCCTGGAGTAGGTAAAACATCTCTCGGTCGTTCTATTGCAAAAGCTCTTGGTAGAGAATTTGTTAGAATTTCTCTTGGCGGAGTAAGAGATGAGGCAGAAATAAGAGGACATAGAAGGACTTATGTAGGAGCTCTTCCAGGAAGAATTATTCAGGGTATAAAACAGGTAGGTACAAACAATCCTGTATTCATGCTTGATGAAATAGACAAACTCGGAATGGATTTCAGGGGAGACCCTTCATCAGCACTTCTTGAAGTCCTCGATCCAGAGCAGAACAACAGTTTTGTTGATCACTATCTTGCTGTACCATTTGATTTAAGTAAAGTTATGTTCATATGTACAGGAAATATAGCTGATACAATACCTTCAGCCCTGAAAGACAGAATGGAAATCATTTATCTTTCAGGATACACAGAAGAGGAAAAACTTCAGATTGCTAAAAAATATCTGGTACCAAAACAGCTTGAAGAACACGGACTTAACCCTTCAATCTTAAAAATCAGTGATAAAGCAATAAGATATATTATTACTCATTATACAAGAGAGGCAGGAGTTAGAAATCTTGAAAGAGAAATAGCCAATCTTTGCAGGAAAGTTGCCAAATATGTAGCTGAAGGTAAAAAAAGAAAATTTTATATCACATCTCAAAAAGTTTCAAGATTTCTTGGCGCTCCAAGGTATCTTCCAGAGGAGGAGCTTAAAAAAGAAGAGGTCGGTGTTGCTACAGGACTTGCATGGACAGAGGCAGGCGGAGATGTAATATATGTTGAAGCAACTATAATGAAAGGTAAAGGAAACCTTATTCTTACAGGACAACTTGGAGATATTATGAAAGAGTCTGCACAGGCTGCATTAAGCTATGTAAAATCAAAATCTAAAGAACTCAAAATTGATGAAAAACTCTTCAGCACAATGGATTTACACATACATGTGCCTGCAGGTGCTATTCCAAAGGATGGTCCTTCAGCAGGAATAACAATGGCTTCAGCAATTGCATCGGTTTTCACAGGAAAACCTTTGAGAAAGGATGTTGCAATGACTGGTGAGATTACTTTAAGAGGAAGGGTACTTCCAATCGGAGGACTTAAGGAAAAAGTTCTTGCAGCAAAGAGAATGGGGATAAAAACAGTGATCATACCAAAGAGAAATAAAAAAGAGCTTGAAGAATTACCGAAATATGTAAAAGAAGGAATGAAATTCGTTCTCGCTGAATCAATGGATGAGGTTCTGAAGCATGTATTTTCAAGAGTAAAGAAAAAAGTTGCTGTGAAAAAACTTGTAACCGTGTAGCTTTTATGAGAAAAAATGAACTTACCATTATAAGAGAAATTAGGGAAAGATTTTCATTTCCTGAAATTCTTGGAGTTGGAATAGGAGATGATGCAGCAGTTTTAAACTTTAAAAAATCTGCATTAATAACCACTGATTTAATGATTGAAAATGTTCATTTTGACTTAAGTTACACCTCCTTCTATCATCTTGGATTTAAAATTGTATCCGTTAATGTAAGTGACATATATGCAATGGGAGGAGAATTTAAAAGTTTCCTATTTTCAGTTGGGATCCCAGAAATAATATCAGAAAACGATTTCAAAGATTTATTTGATGGCATAGATGATGCATTAAAGTATTATGAAGGATATTTAATAGGTGGGGACATCTCAAGAAGTGAAAGGGTTGTTCTCGGAGGAGTTGCTGTGGGAGAAACTGATATGCCTGTTTTAAGAAAGGGTGCAGAGGCTGGAGATATGATTTTTATCACCTCCTTTCTCGGTTTATCTTCAGCAGGATTGAATCTTTTAAGAAGCTTTTCTGATAATGAAAAGAAATACATAAAATCCATTAAGGACTTCATGAACTGTAAGGTATCAGAAACAGAAGGGATAAATGAAATCTTAGAAAGACATCTCATGCCACGGATAAGAAAAACTGATAAATTCAAGCATATTGCAAAAGCAATGATGGATATAAGTGATGGATTGCTCATTGATTTGCACAGACTCTGTGAAGAAAGTGGTGTTGGAGCAGAGATTTACTTAGATAGAATACCCATTCATCATGCTGTTATGAAAATAGCAGAATATTTGAAGATTGACCCGATGAAACTTATCCTGTCAGGGGGTGAAGATTATGAACTTCTGGTTATATCTGATAAAAAAGAGGCTGAAGATTACGGTTTGATCCATATTGGCAGAATAATTGAAGACAAATTTATATATCTTATTGACCCTTTGAAAGGTAAAATTCCTGCCAAACCAGAGGGCTGGCAGCATTTTTAATATGAGAAGCTTCACAGTAATTACTCTTGGATGCCCTAAAAATATTGCTGATTCAAGAAATCTGATAGCTACCCTTAAAAATGAGGGATTCTTCTATGTAGAAGAATTCAAAAAAGCAGATTTTATACTTATAAACACATGCTGTTTTATAAATGAAGCCAAAGAAGAATCAATTGATGAAATTTTAACTGCGGCAAAATTCAAGGATCAAAAAAAACTTATTGTGTTTGGCTGCCTTTCAAAAAGATACGGAGATGAACTGAAAAAAGAAATTCCTGAAATTGATGCTCTTTTCGGTGTTGGTGATTTCAGTAATATTTTAAACTATATGAAACAGCTTAAAAAGCATCCTTCTATTATCAATAAAAGCTCTATATATACAGTTGAACCTCCAAGCTACAGATATATAAAAATAGCTGAAGGATGCAGCAGAAGATGTAGTTTTTGTATAATTCCAGATGTTCGTGGGGCATTGAAAAGTATAAAGCCAGAAAAAATACTTTCTGAAGCTGAATTCTTTATTAATTCAGGGATAAAAGAACTGATTTTGGTTGCTCAGGACATTACCCAGTACGGAAAGGACCTAAAAGGATACACTTTAAAGGATCTTCTCAAAGACTTATGTTTGTTAAAAGGAGATTTCTGGATAAGACTTCTTTATCTTTATCCATCTGATATTGATTATTCCTTGCTTCAGATAATAGCGGAACAAAATAAAATCGTTAAATATCTTGATATCCCTATGCAGCACAGTGAGGAAAGAATTCTCAGGCTTATGGGAAGAAGAGGAACAAAAAAGGAGTATCTTAAAAAAATAAAACAGATAAGAGAAGCGATACCTGAAGTAACATTAAGAAGTACATTTATAGTTGGATTTCCAACTGAAACAGAGGATGAGTTTCAAAGGCTTGTTGATTTCATTGAAGAGGTTCAATTTGACCGTCTTGGAGTATTTAAATATTCAAGGGAGGAAGGAACAAAGGCTTACAGTTTAAAAGGGCAGATACCTGATAACATTAAAAAGAGAAGATATGAAGAGATAATGTTAAAGCAGGCAGTGATTTCTCTTGAAAAAAATAGAGAGCTTGTAGGGAAAAAGTTTGATGCATTAATAGATTATGTTGATACTGATATTTGTACTGGAAGACTTTACTGTCATGCACCTGAAATAGATGGTGTGGTAATATTAAATAATGATGCAGATTTAAAAGCAGGTAACAGAGTAAAGGTGCTTATAAAAGAAGCCTATGAATACGATGTTAAAGGAGAAGTTGTTTTGTGAAAAAATACACTGTTCCTCTGATTCTTTTTTTTATAACCATCATTACAACACTTTTTGCTGGAGCGCTTCAGCAGGGAATCAATCCCTTAAAGGAGTTTTCAAGGCTATGGGAAGGATACCCATTCTCAGTAAGTATCATCACAATACTGCTCGGGCATGAGATGGGACATTATTTTGCCTCAAAGGCTCACAGAACAAAGGCAACGCTTCCATATTTTATTCCTGCACCATCTATAATTGGAACATTCGGTGCATTTATAAAAATGAAATCTCCAATTCTTACAAGAAAAGCATTGATTGATATAGGAGCTACAGGTCCTCTGATAGGTTTTGTTCTTTCTTTAATCGCCTGTGTAGCTGGACTTAATATGTCAAAAATTGTCTCTTTAAAGAGCGAAGAAAGCGTTTTTATTCTCGGAGACTCCATTCTCTTTTCATTACTTGTAAAGTTTATATTAGGTAGCATACCTTCAGAACAAGATGTCCTTCTTCATCCTGTTGCATTTGCAGGATGGATAGGTCTTTTTGTTACTTCAATGAATCTTCTTCCTGCTGGGCAGCTTGATGGAGGTCATATAGCATATGCCCTGTTTGGCAGAAAACATTTTTACATTTCAAGAGCTGTGGTTTTTGGAATCACTGTGCTGGGAGTTTTTTACTGGTATGGATGGCTTGTATGGGCAGCGTTGCTTCTTTTCCTGGGGATTGATCATCCTCCAATACTTATATGGGAAAAAAAACTTCCATGGAGCAGAAAGGCAGTTGGAGGAGCATCATTTATTATCTTTTTGTTAACCTTTACTCCTGTACCTTTTAAGTTTTAAAATATGGCAAAAGGTGACTATAAAGAAAAATTATTTTAATAAATTTGAGGAGAGACTATGAAGAAAAAAATCGTTGTCTGTGTCCAGAGAGATATATCAAATGCTATTAACTGGGCTTTAAAAGACCTTTCAGTAATTTCAGCGAAGTATGTTGATCACCTTTATCAGCTTGAAAAAATTTTTAGCTCCGATATTGATTTTTGTGCAATAGTTGTTGATTCTTTAATTGATGGTGAAAGCACTATTCCATTTTTAAAAATATTGAAAGATAAATCAAAAATCAAAGTCTTGCTGATAATTTCAGCAGATACTTCCCGAGAAGAAATAATAAAACTCATAAAAGATAAAATAGTTGATAATATTATTCTAAGACCCTTTAATGCAAATCAAATAGTTGATGCAGTGGCAAAACTATGCGGTATAAAAATAGCATCTGAAAAGCCATGGTACATGTATACAAAACCTGAATAAATTTGCTATAATTTTTTGTCTATGGAAAGAGAAATCACTTTTGAAGAAAGACTGGAAGAAGCGAATTTGCTTCTCAGATACAGGGAATACGAGGAAGCTTGTAAAATTTACAATGAACTTCTAAAAGAAAACCGATCTTCTCCAGAGCTTCATAACAATTACGGACTTGCTCTTTTTTATCTTGACAGATTTGATGAAGCACTGGAGGAATTCAAAAAAGCAATAGAGATTAATAACTCTTTCGCATTACCCTATTCAAATATAGGGCTTATTTATCTGAATAGAGAAGAATATGATAGGGCTGAGGAATTCTTTTTAAAAGCCCTTAACATTGATCCTAAAAACCCTGAAACTCATTATAATATTGCTGTAACATATTACAGAATGGGCAAAAAGAAGGATGCATTAAAACACTATGAAGATTTTATGTCATTGTGCGGGCAGGATTACGGTAATTTAAAGGAAAGTGTAAGAAAAATTATTTCTCAGATTAAGGACTCCCTTCAATTAGCGGAAGGTTCTCAAGTATAAATTCCTGAACAATATTTGCACATTTTTTTATATTATTTATCTTTAGTAACTCTTTTCTGTCAGCTATTATATTGCTTATACTTCTTATTTCAGAAACTGGAATTTTATATATCTGCGCCACATTTGCAATCGCAGCACCTTCCATATTTTCACATATTGCATTGAATTTTTTTTCAAGAAATTTTGCTCTGTTTAAATTCCCGGTGCATGCTGAAACTGTAAGAAATGTCCCAATTTTTTTATTTTTCAAAAAATCAGGAATATAAAGAAGGACTCCCTCACAATTGTTCATAAATATAAAGGAGTCATCTTTATCATCACAACTGATTAAAAGACCTTTGTCAGCGTCAATCTCTCTGTCAGCTATTGCAATTTCTCCAACAGTAAGACCAGATGAAGGATATGCTCCTGCTATTCCGGAGATTATTGCTTTTTTTACAGGAAAATTTTCAAATGCAAGAACTGCTGAGACCGCACCACTTATCTTCCCAATTCCTGAAAAACAAACAAGCAATGGAATACCACTGATTTCACCCCTAATGAAAGTAAACCCATAAATTATTGTTTTTTCTGAATTGTTTAATTTTTTTAAAATTAATCTACCTTCAACTTCTGTTGCAAAAAATATAGCTATCAACTTTTTGAAACCCCTGTCCTATAATATCAAATTGAAATGCTGAACTTCAATTTTCAATTTTTCCAGTTCTTCCCTCTTATATCCTGCAAAAATCTCTGAAAAAATTGAATTATTTGTTAAAACTGGATCCAAATCATCGCTGATAACTCCTTTATTCACAAGCTCCTGCCAGTAATATGTTCCCTTAATAGGAGAAAACTCTGTTAAATGAATCCTGACATTTAATTTTTTAAGAAAATTAACCCCTGCCCATACCTCATCAAGGCTTTGCCCTGGAAGCCCGTACATTATATAAACACCGATTTCCTGAGATGAAAATCCTGCTTTCTTAAGATAAAAAACCGCTCTTTCAATCTCCTCATTTGTTACTTTTCCTCCTGTTTCCATCTGCCTTTTTATGTTGACTGTTTCAAGACTGAGCCTTAAAGTTTTAAATTTAGCCTGTTTCATCAGATAAGCAGTCTCTTCATCAATGAAACGTGCATGAACTCCATTGGGAGTATGAAAACTTATCTGCCAGTTTTTCTCTACAATTCTTTTTAAAAGAGGTTTTATATGTAAATCAGCTCTGCAAAGTAAAGCATCATCATAAAAAGCAAAATTTCTTACACCTGAGTTATACAGTCCTTCAATCTCTTCAAAAACCTCATCAACTGGTTTCTGTTTGAAGGATTCATTCAAAACAGAAGAAGCACAGTAAGGACACCTGAAAGGGCATCCTGAGGAAGTTAAAATTGGAGCATATGGCATATCTCTGTAAAATCCCATCCGCCACCAGTATTCTGGCTTTTGCCTGATTCTCTCAAGCTTTAAACCGAGTTTTTCAAGCTCTTCAACTAATCTACTTTCTATCTGCCCTGTATAAACAAAATCTGCACCTATTTTTTCATTTGCATGCTCCTTATAAAGTGTTGCGTAAATACCACCGAGTATAACAGGAACATTTTTAAAATATTCTCTAACAATACTTACAGCTTCCTTTACCCCATACCACCAGTAAGCCATTATTGATGTTATAAGAATGAAATCAACGCTCCCGACATATTTAATTTTTTCAATAAATTCATCCGTTGAAATTCCGTATCTTCGATACTTTCTGGGAATATTTTTCAGAATTTCAGGCTTTGCAACAATCTCAGCCCTGTATTTCCCTGCACCGTATTTTTTTATTCTGAATGAATCACAGCAATCAATTAAAAAAAGCTCAACATTGAAAAGACTCAAAAACTCCGCAACTTTTAATAGTCCAAGAGGTCTTGCCCAGAAGTTATAAGCAGCAAAATCATAAATCCATGGATTTATTAAAAGACATTTAAATCTCATGAAAGCTTTCTGAAAACAACAATAAATCCTGTATGGGCAACCATTCTTAAGGCTGGTCTAAGGCTCAGTCCCTCCTTTTCCCATTTTCTCTCAAGCAGTTCAAATATGCCAATTTTATAAAGTTTTTCAGAATAATTTTTCTCATACTCTTCCATCAGACTGTAAATCTGAAGCACTGTTGTCAGATAGCATCCGAGAATTCCTCCCGGTTTCAGAGTTTTTATAACTCTGTCAAGAAAAAGCCATGGTTCTGTAAGGTCAAGAATTGCTCTGTCAAAATCTGTTTCATCAATGCCTTCAGAAAGATCTTTATTTTTAAGGATTAATTCGCCAACAGCCTGATCTCTGATAAATTTTTCAATGTTTGACTTAGCTGTTTCATAAAATTCCCTTCTTTTTTCATAAGAAACCACCTTGCCTGTCTGTCCCACACTCCTTAAAAGATATAAGGTTAAAGCTCCAGAACCTGTTCCTGTCTCAAATACCTTTGCTCCCGTAAAAATATCAAGGAGCGACATTATTCTTGATATATCCTTTGGATATATTATCTGAGCCCCTCTTTTCATCTTCAGTATATATTCCTCAAGAGTGGGACGGAATACATAGAGTTTTTCTCCCATTGAAGAAATAACCTTTAATCCCTCTGACCTGCCTATAATATCATTGAAATAAACATTTCCTCTGTGAAAGGAAAAAGAAGAGTCTTTTTTTAAATTTACAAGATATTTTCTTCCTCTGGAGTCTACAAGAATTGCGAGATCACCTTCTTTGAATACAGTCAACCGCTCCTCCAATAAAAAAGCGGGCGACGGGATTTGAACCCGCGACCTTCAGCTTGGGAAGCTGACACTCTCCCGCTGAGTTACGCCCGCAGTCAATCAGCTTTTTCTATTTTTTCCTCAATTTTTGTAATTCTCAGATTCAGCTCATTCATAGTTGATTTCAGAGCATCAATCTCTTCTTTTGTTGGCAAATTCATTCCCTGAAGGGTTCTGTGAATCATATCCTTTAAATTTTCTTTGAATTTTTCCTTTGTATCTTCAGATTTTTTCATAAACTCATTTATTATTTTCGCAGCCTCTGACTCGCTCATTTTACCCTTTTTTACAAGATCAGCAAGGAAATCTTTAAATACTTCCTGCATGCCAAGACAGGCAAAAATCATATTTTTAAAAAAGTCCTGTAAACTCATATCCGTCCTCCTTTACTGATTAGTTTATAAAAGATTTCTACAGCCCTGTCAACAGCCTCTCCATCAGGGCATCCACCTTGAGCCATGTCCTTTTTACCACCACCCTTTCCGCCAACAGCCTGAGCTATATCTTTTAAAAGCTTTCCTGCATCATATCTATCAGTAGCATCTCTGGTAACAGAAATAAGCAGTATACTCTGTCCATCAACATTTGAAGCAAGTAAAATTACTGCTGGATGAATCTTTTCCTTCAGTTTATCAGAAAGTGTTCTCAGAGATCTAACATCAACTCCTTCAAGCTTAACTGCCAAGGCTTTAATTCCATCTATTTGTCTTGCCTGTTTAACAATTTCATCTATGTTTTGAATTAAGAGTTTGTTTTTCAGCCTTTCAATCTCCTGCTGTCTTTCTTTAAGTTCTGTAAGAAGTCTTTCAACTCCTTTCAGGGGTTGCGATGTTTTAAGAAGTAATGATATGTTTTTTAATTCTTCTTTAAGAAAGCTTATATATTTAAATGCCTCTTTAGCTGTTACTGCTTCAATTCTTCTTATTCCAGATGCAACCGATCCCTCAGAGAGAATACAAAAAATTCCGATTTCACCTGTATTGCTACAGTGAGTTCCGCCGCAGAGTTCTCTGCTAAATCCTGAAATCTTGACAACTCTAACTGTATCTTCATATTTGTCTTCAAAAAGTGCTGTGACCCCTTCATTTAAAGCCTCATGAAGGGATTTAATCTCAACATTAACAGGAAGGTTTTCCAATATCTTTTCATTGACAATGCTTTCAATTTCCCTTAATTCATTATCGCTTACTGCTTCAAAATGTGTAAAATCAAAACGAAGTTTATCTGGAGCAACAAGGCTTCCAGCCTGTTTTACATGCTCACCCAAAACAGCCCTCAAAGCACTGTGAAGTAAATGTGTTGCTGTATGGTTTCTCATTATTGCTTTTCTTCTTTCAGTATCAATCTTTGCAAAAACTCTATCGCCTTCTTTAAAACTACCTTGAATAACTTTAACTTTGTGGCAGTGTAACCCAGATATCTTTTTTGTATCAAAAACTTCTGCTTTGCCAGAATGTGAAAGAATCAAACCCATATCTCCAACCTGTCCTCCTGATTCTGCGTAAAACGGCGTTTCAACAAGAAAAACTTCACCTTTGTCATCTTTCTGAATCTCCTTAACTCTTTCACCATTTTTTACAATCGCATATACAGTTGTCTCTGCTTCATAATCAGTATATCCTGTAAATCTTAACCCTCCAGCTTCAAGGCTCAATTTTTTATAAACCTCACTAACTGCCATTTCTTCAACTTTTTGGGCAGCTCTTGCACGCTCACGCTGTTTTTCAAGCTCTTTTTGAAATCCTGTTTCATCAAGCAGTAACTCAGAATCCTGTGCCATCTCCCTTATCAAATCAAATGGCAGACCAAATGTATCATAAAGTTTAAAAATATCATCTCCTGAAATTACTTTTGAACCTGATTTTTTAAGTTTTTCTATAATATCATCAAAAATCTGCTGAGCTCTCTCAAGACTTCTGATAAATCTCTCCTCTTCCACTTTTATTATTTTTTCAATTCTTTCTCTCTCCATTGCTATTTCAGAATAAATGTCTCCAAGTGTTGCAACAACAGGTTCAACAAACCTGTAAAATGCAATTTTATCATATCCTAAAAGCTTTATATGCCTTCCTGCTCTTCTTATTATTCTTCTTAAAACATATCCTCTTCCTTCATTTGAGGGAATCAGACCCTCTGCTATCAAAAATGTGGCAGCTCTTATGTGGTCTGCAATTACCTTTATTGATATATCAGTTTTTCTTTCTCTCCCATAACTTACATTAAGGGTTGAGCAGATTTCTGAAATAATCGGCTCAAAAAGATCGGTATCAAAGTTCGTTTTCTTACCCTGCATAAGAGCAGTAATCCTTTCAAGTCCCATCCCTGTATCAATACTTGGCTTTGGCAAGGAAGTGAGATTCCCATTTTCATCCCTGTTGTACTGCATGAAAACAAGATTCCAGAGCTCAAGAAACCTGTCACAGTCACATCCTACAGAACAGTCAGGTCTTCCGCAACCAAAATCCTCTCCCTGATCAATTATTACTTCTGAACAGGGTCCACACGGACCTGTATCTCCCATCTGCCAGAAATTATCCTTCTCACTCAGTGCAACAATTCTGTTTCTTGGAATTCCTATATCCTTCTCCCATATCTCCCCTGCTTCATCATCCTCCTTATAGATTGAAACCCATATTTTTTCTTTTGGCAAATTGAAGTATTCAGTCAAAAGCTGCCATGCATAAACAATAGCCTCTTTCTTAAAGTAATCACCAAAAGAGAAATTACCAAGCATCTCAAAAAATGTATGATGCCTTGCAGTAAACCCAACATTCTCGAGATCGCTGTGCTTGCCACCTGCTCGCATGCATTTCTGACAGCTTGCTGCTCTTCTGTATGGTCTTTGCTCTTCACCGAGGAAAATTCTTTTAAACTGAACCATGCCAGCATTTGTAAAAAGAAGAGTCGGATCGTCCTTTGGAATAAGTGGAGAACTTTTAACAAGCTCATGACCTTTTGAAATAAAGTAATCCAGAAAGAGTCTTCTTATTTCAGAACTATGCATTAATTAATCCTCATTCACTATGCTTTGCATATTACTGATTATGTAAGTGAGCTTGCCATCCACAAAAAT
This sequence comes from uncultured Thermodesulfovibrio sp., assembly GCA_964509535.1. GTDB lineage: Bacteria > Nitrospirota > Thermodesulfovibrionia > Thermodesulfovibrionales > Thermodesulfovibrionaceae > Thermodesulfovibrio. The sequence goes on from CAZDXM010000028.1 coordinate 16,326, forward strand.
AAGTCTTGATTTTAAAAGCCCCAAAGAAGAAGAATAAATCCATTCCTCTCTCTGCTTACCCTGTTCTGGAGTGAGAATCCTTGTAGATGAAGGATTACCCCAGGCATATCTTACCTGCTCCTTAGTCATTCCGGGAGCTATCTCTCCCTTTGCAATTCTTTGCTGAATATCTGGTGGATAATGTTTAATCTCCTCATATGTGTATCTGACCCCTTGAGAAGCACATCCAAAAATAAAAAAAGCAATAAATAAAGAAAGAAAGATTCTCATTTTAAACCTCCTTATCATCTAATTTTAAACACTTATTTACAGTATCCCATGAAAATCCTCTTCTTAGAAGAAATCCTGCAATCTTTGCTCTCTTCCTGTCTGCTGGAGCATCCTTTATCAGATGTTTTTTTCTCTTAAGAAGTTTTTTTGCTATTGAAAGCTCATCAAGTTCTGGAAGATTCTGTAAAAGTTCTTTATCAATTCCTTTTCTCATTAAATAATTCTGCAATCCCTTTTTCCCGATAAATCTGTCTTCTGCTATCTTATCTGCTCTGTGAATAAATCTGCTGTCATCTATGAAACCTCTTTGCTTCAGGTAGTCAACTGTCTCATTTATGATTTCTTCAGGAAACTGTTTCTTTTTTAACTTTTCTATCAGTTCTGCTTCTGTTCTATCCCTTTTAGTGATCAGCCTTAATGCAACCTTTAATGCTTCATTCAACAGATTTTTCACCTTCCTGAGCAGGTATGTATTTTAATCCGTAAGCATCAAGAACTTTTGCATATATTTCATTAAAAATTTCAGGGTGGCTCTTTAGATACTCCTTAGCATTTTCTCTACCCTGAGCAAATCTTGAAGCATTATAACTGTACCATGCACCTGATTTTTCAATAATACCTTTATCCACTGCAAGGTCAAGTATTTCACCAGTCTTTGAAATTCCTTCATTGAAATAAATATCAAAGTGAGCTTCCTTGAATGGAGGTGCTACCTTATTTTTTACTACTTTAACCTTTGCCCTGATACCAATCTGATCTTCACCCATTTTGATTGGTTCAGGTTTTTTTAACTCTATTCTCATTGAGGAGTAAAACTTTAAAGCAGTTCCTCCAGGAGTTGTTTCAGGATTACCAAATATTATGCCAATTTTCTGTCTTACCTGATTTATAAAAATAACCACAGTCTGGGATTTTGATATTGCTGCTGTAAGTTTACGAAGTGCCTGACTCATAAGTCTTGCCTGCAACCCCGGAAGACTGTCTCCCATCTCTCCTTCAATTTCTGCCTTTGGAACAAGGGCAGCAACAGAGTCTATAACAATCATATCTATTGCTCCGCTACGAACAAGGGTTTCTGTTACCTCAAGAGCCTGCTCTCCTGTGTCTGGCTGACTTATAAGAAGGTCTTCAACATTTACCCCTAATTTTGAAGCATAGTTTACATCAAGGGCATGCTCTGCATCTATGAAGGCAGCAACTCCTCCAAATTTCTGAGCCTCTGCAATTGCACTCAAAGCAAGGGTTGTTTTACCTGATGATTCCTGACCAAAAATTTCTACAACTCTTCCTCTTGGATATCCTCCAACTCCTGTTGCTATATCAAGAGAAATAGAGCCTGTTGGTATAACCTGTATTCCTTCAGCAAGTGCCTTAGTTCCAAGACGCATTATAGCGCCTTTGCCGAAATTTTTCTCAATCTGGGATATTGCAATTTCTAATGCTTTTAATTTGTCTTTATTCATAAATCACCTCAAAATTTTTTTTTATTATACCATTATCCATTAACCCAAAGAAAACCTCTCCAGAACTGAATAAATTGAACCCTTTGAAGTAAGTGTGCTTTTCATCAAAACGAATTCTTTCACTGTAAAATTCAATGAATGAGAGTTAACATCCAGAGAACTAAACTGTTTCCTAATCTTTTCAAATAAGTATTTACCATTTTTTGGATTTTTTATCCTTGCCAGAGTTATGTGGGATTTAAAATCCCTTTCTTCTCGCTTAAAACCAAGATTTTCCATTGCTTCATCAATCCTTCTTGCCAGTTTTTTAAGAGTTTCTGTATTTTCAGTGCCCATCCATATTACTCTTGGTTTATATTTATCAGGAAAAATACCTGGATGAGTTATCTTTAATATAAAAGGGAAGAATTCGGTAGCTACATTCCTCAGAATTTGTATTATTTCAGGAATAAGCTTTTCACCAACATCTCCAAGAAATTTCAATGTTATATGAAAGTTTTCTTTTGAGACGATATTAACACCCTGAAGCGGGAACTCCGGAGAAACAATTCCTGTAAGAAATTCCTTTATATTTTCTGGCAATTCTATTGCAACAAAACTCCTCATAAAATATCATAACATCAGTAAAATTCTGAGTGAAAGATTCGCCATTAAACCAGCTATTATGTCGTCAATCATTATGCCCAATCCACCTCTTAGCTTTCTTTCTATCTGCCTTATCGGAGGAGGCTTGAGAATATCAAAGAACCGAAAAAGAATAAATCCAATAAACAAATTTTGCCAGCTAAAAGAAAAAAAAGCAACTGCTGTAAGATAACCTGCGAATTCATCTATAACAATATAGGAAGGGTCTTTCTTTTCTAATTTTTTTTCTATTTTCCCCGAAGCTAAAACTCCTAAAATAAATAACACACTCAACACAAATAAAACAGCCGTATCCGAAGGCTTAAATAACCATAGAACAACCATTGCAAAGGCAGAAGCCACTGTCCCTGGTGCAAATGGAAAGTAACCAATAAAAAAAACTGTTGCTATTAACGTGTAAAACATTTGGTAATTTTAACATAACTTGACAAAACTTTAACCTTTTCTTTAATCTCAAAACTGCTGGATGTAAGGGAAGAGGGGTGAGAATCCCCCGCTGCCCCGCAGCCGTGTAGGGAACGAAAGCCCAATAATGCCACTGAACCCTTTGAACTACTTGAACACTTGAACAACTTGAACAATGCAGTTAAAAGGGGTTGGGAAGGCGGGCAAGTAGGCATTAGCCCTGAGTCGGAAGACCTGTCCAGTATGAAAGCCTTTGGCTTTCAGAAAACCTCGAGGGAGGTATAGGATGTTCAAAAATATAATAAAGCGTGATGGTAGAGTCGTCCCCTTTGACCCTGAAAAGATTACCATAGCAATATCAAAGGCAGGTAAGGCAACAGGGGAATTTGATTACGAGACCGCCCGTAGACTTACAATCAAGGTGTTACTTCTTGCTGAAGAACTAATCCGTGACCATGACCCCCATGTTGAAGAGATTCAAGATATTGTTGAGGAAATTTTACTAAGCAGTCCCTATCGTAAAACTGCAAAAGCCTACATCATATATCGTGACCAGCACGCACGAATGCGTGAGATTGCCCGTCAGGGTGGGCTTGAACTGATTGAGAGCTATCTTAGCAAGGTTGACTGGCGAGTAAAAGAAAACAGCAATATGAGCTTCAGCCTTCAGGGATTAAATAATTACATATCAAGTGAGATAAGTAAAAGCTACTGGTTACATAAAATATATCCACCAGAAGTAAGAGAGGCTCATATAAGTGGAAATTTACACATTCATGATTTGAATGTTCTTGCACCTTATTGTGTTGGTTGGGATTTAATGGATTTGTTAATCAGAGGGTTCGGTGGTGTATCAGGGAAAGTGGAATCCCTACCTGCAAAACACTTCAAAAGTGCTTTAGGGCAGGTTGTAAACTTTCTTTACACGCTTCAGGGAGAAGCAGCAGGAGCACAGGCATTTAGCAACATTGATACTCTTCTTGCACCGTTTATTGCTTATGACGGGCTTAACTACAGGCAGGTAAAACAGGCTATGCAGGAATGGGTTTTCAATCTGAACGTGCCTACGAGAGTTGGCGGGCAGACACCGTTCATAAACTTTACTTTAGACCTGAAAGTTCCTGAGCACCTTAAAAATCAGGCTGTAATTATTGGCGGTGTTCCTCAGGAAAGTACTTATGGAGAATTCCAGAAAGAGATGGATATGTTAAATCAGGCACTTTTTGAAGTTCTCACAGAAGGAGACGCAAAAGGCAGAGTATTTACATTCCCTATACCAACAATTAATATAACAAAAGATTTCAATTGGAGTAGCCCCATTGTTGATTTAATTATGAAAGCAACGGCAAAATATGGAATTCCCTATTTTGCAAACTACGTAAATTCTGACCTAAAACCAGAGGATGCAAGAAGTATGTGTTGCAGACTCAGGCTGGAAACTAAAGAATTAAAGCACAGAGGTGGAGGACTTTTTGGTTCAAATCCGCTTACAGGTAGTATTGGAGTTGTTACATTGAATTTACCAAGAATTGGATATTTAAGTAAGTCAGAGGAAGATTTTTTTACAATGCTGACAAGACTTATGGACATTGCAAAAACTTCTCTTGAGATAAAAAGAAAGGTGCTTGAAAGATTCACAGAATCAGGACTTTACCCATACTCAAAACACTACCTCACATCAGTTAAAGAGAAAGCTGGGCTTTACTGGAGCAACCACTTCTCAACAATTGGAATAATTGGCATGAACGAAGCAATAGCAAATGCTAAGTGGCTTGGGTCTAAAGGTATATGGACAGAACAAGGTAAAGCCTTTGCACTGAAAGTAATGGATTTCATGCGAGGGAAACTTCTTGATTATCAGTCAGAAACAGGCAATCTTTATAATCTTGAGGCAACTCCTGCAGAAGGAACAAGTTACAGACTGGCAAAAATTGATAAACAGAAGTATCCAGATATAATAACACAAGGTAAGGAATATCCCTATTACACAAATTCAACATGGCTGCCTGTTGGATTTACTGAGTCTATAACATATCTTCTTGACCATCAGGATGAACTACAGTGTAAATACACCGGTGGGACTGTAGTTCATCTGTTTTTAGGAGAAAAACCCGACCCTGCAAGGCTTAAAAGCTTTCTTAAAACAGTATTTGAAAGATACAAATTACCTTACATTAGTATCACTCCAACATTCAGCATCTGTCCTGAATGTGGATACATTGAAGGAGAACATAAAAGTTGTCCGCAGTGCGGTAAAATCACTGAAGTTTACTCCCGTGTTGTTGGATACTTAAGACCTGTGGATAACTGGAATGAGGGAAAGAAAGAAGAATTTAAGGAGAGAAAATATTTGCGAATCAAGTAAATAAAACAAAATGTAAGCATTTTCCGAAGCCGAAAATACTAAATTGCCTTTTTTAAAGCTGATTATATAAACTATTTTATGAATTTAAAGCGTGCAGAATTTTTATCTTTAGCCAAAAAATATAATGTTATACCACTTTACAAAGAAATAATCGCTGACCTTGACACCCCTGTTGGTGCCTTTCTCAAGTTAAATCGCCAACCATCTTTTCTTCTTGAAAGTGTTGTTGGAGGTGAAAAATGGGGTAGATACTCAATTATCGGAATTGACCCAGCTGTAATAATCAAGTCAAATGGCAGACATGTAAGATTAAATCTCAATATAAGTCAAACTGGATTTTTCAAAGAGGTAAAGAAAAAAGAGCCTGATGATGTAAATCCATTTGAGTTTCTGAAAGATTTCTTCAAAAAATTTAAGGCATACATAGAACCTGAACTTCCAAGATTTTTTGGTGGAATGGTCGGTTACATTTCCTATGATACAGTAAAACTTTTTGAAAAAGTTCCAGACCTTGAAAGACCGGGTCTGGATATGCCTGATATATTTCTCATGATTCCAGAAGCACTTTTAATTTTTGACAACCTTAAACAGTCCATAAAAATCATATATAATGCATTTATAAATAAGGAACCTGAAGCTGTTTACAAAAAAGGTGAGAAAAAAATAGAGGAAATAATAAACTCATTTAAAAGCCACAAAGATGAAAGGTTCAGAACATATCTGCCTGCTCCTGAAAGAAAAGAAAAAACATTATATGGATTTAACTCAAACTTTACAAAAAAAGAATTTCTGGAAGCAGTTAAAAGAGCAAAGGAATATGTTCTTTCAGGAGATGTTGTTCAGGTAGTTATATCCCAGAGGTTTCACTCTGAAACAAACTTACATCCATTTGACATTTATAGAGCTCTAAGAATAATCAATCCATCACCATACATGTTTTATATTGACACTGGAGAATCTTGTCTTGTTGGCTCATCTCCTGAAATTCTTGTAAGACTTGAGGAAGATAAAATTACTGTAAGACCTATTGCAGGAACACGTCCAAGAGGTAAGACTGAAGAGGAAGACATTGCTCTTGAAAAGGAACTTCTTTCAGATGAAAAAGAAAGAGCCGAACACATTATGCTTGTTGATCTCGGAAGAAATGATGTTGGCAGGGTTGCTGAGATAGACAGTGTTAATGTAACAGAGCTTATGATAGTTGAAAGATACAGCCATGTTATGCATATTGTGAGTAATGTTGAAGGAAAGCTCAAAAAAGGGCTTGATATGTTTGATGTCTTCATGTCCTGTTTCCCTGCAGGAACTGTAACAGGCGCACCTAAGGTAAGAGCAATGCAGATTATTGAGGAACTTGAACCAACCAGAAGAGGTCCTTATGCAGGAGCAATTGGCTATTTTGGTTTCAGCGGAAATATGGATATGTGTATTGGCATAAGAATGCTTGTTATAAAGGATAAAAAAGTATATGTTCAGGCAGGTGCTGGTATTGTAGCAGATTCTGTTCCTGAAAAAGAATACACGGAAACGGTAAACAAAGCAACCGCCATGCTTAATGCAGTTAGTTTTTTAACTCTGGAGGCACTGAAAAAATGATTCTTATAATTGACAACTATGATTCATTTACATACAATCTCTATCAGTATATTGGAGAGCTTTATCCAGATCTTGTGGTTTACAGAAATGACCGGATAAGAGTTGATGAAATAGAGAGGCTTTCTCCTGAAAGAATTATAATCTCTCCAGGTCCGTGCACTCCAAAAGAAGCAGGAATTTCCATTGATGTGATTAAAAATTTTGCAGGGAAAATTCCAATTCTTGGAGTATGTCTTGGACATCAAGCAATAGCTTCAGCATTTGGTGGCAAGGTGATCCGTTCCCCTGAGATTATGCACGGTAAGACTTCTCTTATTTATCATGATGGAAAAACAATTTTTAAGGGAATTCCAAATCCATTTGAAGCAACAAGGTATCATTCCCTGATAGTTGAAAAAGAAACTCTTCCAGACTGCCTCAGTATTTCAGCATGGACATCCCGTGGTATAATAATGGGTATAAGACATAAAAAATATCGTGTTGAAGGTGTGCAGTTTCATCCTGAAAGCATTTTAACAAAGGTTGGAAAGGATTTATTAAAAAATTTTTTAGAGCTATGATAACTGAGGCAATCTACAGATTAAGCAAAAAAGAAAATCTTCCAGCAGAACTTTTAAGAGAAAGTTTTGTTGAGATCATTGAAGGAAAAGCATCTGAAGCCCAGATTGCAGGTTTCCTAATGGGGCTTTCAATGAAAGGAGAATCAGAGGAAGAGATTCTCACCACTGTCAAGCTTTTCAGGGACTATGCAGTTAAAATTAAAGCACCTCAAGGAGCTATTGACATTGTTGGAACAGGTGGTGACCGTTCTGGAACATTCAATGTGTCAACTGCAACAAGCTTTGTTGTTGCAGGAGCAGATGTTCCTGTTGCAAAGCACGGAAACCGCTCTGCATCAAGCCAGTGCGGAAGCATAGATGTTCTTGAAGAGCTCGGTATAAAGGTTGATATGACTCCTGAGAAAGCTGAGAGATGCCTTTTTGAGTGCGGTATAACAGTTCTTTTTGCTCCTCTTTATCATCCTGCAATGAAAAGAGTTGCTCCTGTTAGAAAAGAGCTCAAAATAAGGACTATTTTCAATATTCTCGGTCCTATGCTGAATCCCGCAGGGGTTAAATATCAGCTTCTTGGAGTTTTTGCAAGACAATACATGGACACAATCGCAAGGGTACTTATCAGACTTGGTTCAGAGGATGTAATGGTTGTCCACAGCGAGGATGGGCTTGATGAAATAACAGTTACAGGGAAAACCTATATTGTAAGGGCTAAAAATGGAGAGATCAAAAATCTTACTGTTTCTCCTGAAGATTCGGGTTTTATGAAGGCGTCTCTTAAAGATATCAAGGGTGGAGATAGAAAAGAAAACGCAAGAATAATTTTGAATATTCTTAAAGGAGAAAAAGGACCTCAAAGAGATATGGTTCTGATGAATGCGGCAGCAGCACTTCAGGTTGCTGGCAGAGCTTCGGATTTTAAAGAGGGGTTTGAAATTGCAAGTGAAAGTATTGACAGCGGTAAAGCCTATTATAAACTTGAAGAACTGAAAAAATTCACAAACTCAAATTAATTATGCCAGAGTTAGGTAAAATACAAAGACTGAGTGTTGATGACTTCAAGGGGAAAAAAAGGCTTTTCTGCATTCCGAATCTTTTTGTTCCTCAGGAAGAAGATGAAAAACTGGTAAATCTTGTAGAAAAGTACTGGAATGAAGCTCTTTCCCATGTTGAAAAACTTGAAAAACTTGGCTATGTTACAAAAATCTTTGTTGAAACTATATTTATTGAAGGTCAAAACGCTGTTGATGTCATAAGAGAGACCAATCCATATCTTTATCCACTCATTGAGAAAAAACTCTCACAGGGAGCAGTTGTAATAGGCATTGAAGATCCTGAAATTTTTGGAGAATTCATTGACTGGGGTAACTGTCTGAGAGTTGTAAAAACCGCATCTGTAATGCAGAAGATCTTTGAATATTTCAATAATGCCAATCAGAGAAGGATAGGCTACATAAAAGACAAAATAATAAGCAGTCTTCAGGAAGGAGAATCTGCAATTCTCATTCTTACAGACAATGAAAGGGTAAAACTTGACCTTCCACAGGATGTTGAGGTTTTTCTTGTTGTGCCTTCCACATATGATGATATATTGAAATATCTGAGAGACAAATTCATCTCCCAGTGAGTCCTTCTTTGCAAAATTTTATAGAATCCTGTAAAATTCTATATCGGGAGCGTATGGGGTTCTGGTGTCCCCCCTGGACTTCAAATCCAGTGTTGCTTGTGAGGAGCAGGCAGGGTGGGTTCGATTCCCACACGCTCCCGCCAGAAGGAGGTTTAATATGAAAATAAGCTATTATTCTTTCGGCAAAATTATAGTTAACGGAAATGAGTATACCAGTGATATTATTGTTTTCCCTGATGGTGTCTATCCTTCATGGTGGAGAAAAGAAGGACATTCTCTGTGCATGGAAGACCTTGCAGAGGTTTTAAAAAAGGATATCAATGTTTTGATTGTAGGAACAGGAGCATATGGGAGAATGAAAGTTCCAGAGAGTCTCATAAACGAGTTGAAGAAAAAAGGAATTGAAACTTTTGTTAGAGACACTGAAAAGGCAGTTGCTTTATTCAACCAATTTTTAAATGAAGGCAAAAAAGTTGCTGGTGCCTTTCATTTAACATGTTAAAGGAGTATAAAATGAAAGAAAAAAAACAGCCAGATCCTGTAAGAGTAGCCATTGTAAAAATGCTTCCAAGACACATCAAGGAAAAACTCACCATAGAGGAGATGAATGCTCTTCTTTATGATGAAGTTTTACCTGACTCCTTGATGGAAAAACTTAAGGATTATCTCATAGATATAGATAATCCATCTGAGTAAGATATCAATTAAAATTTCAGGAGAGATTATGCTGCCCAATCCTGTAAACTGCCCGGACTGGCTGATTGCTCAAGAAGCTGAAAAAAGAATGAAAACAATATTTGAACTCGCTCAGGAAGTTGGTATTCTGAAAGAGGAATTGATTCCCTATGGATACTATATAGCAAAGATTGATTATCAGAAACTCTACCATAGAGTAAGAAACAATCCTGATGGTAAATACATTGTTGTAACCGCAATAACTCCAACTCCTTTTGGAGAGGGAAAATCTACAACCACAATCGGAATTGTTCAGGCTCTTGGCAGAAGAGGAAAAAAGACAAGCTGTGCAATAAGACAGCCCTCAACAGGTCCGCTAATGAATGTTAAGGGTGGTGCTTCAGGTGGAGGGCTTTCTCAGTGCATTCCAAGAACAGAGTTTTCGCTTGGATTCACAGGAGACATAAATGCTGTTATGAATGCCCATAATCTTGCAATGGTTGCCTTAACAGCAAGAATTCTTCACGAATCAAACTACTCTGATGAAATACTTAATAAAAAGGGACTGAAAAGGCTGGATATTGACCCCAAAAGAGTTGAGATGGGATGGGTCATTGATTTCTGTGCACAGGCATTAAGAAAGATTATCATAGGACTTGGTGGCAAAAAAAATGGCATTCCCATGGAGTCCCGTTTTGACATAGCTCCATCTTCTGAGTTAATGGCAATTGTCAGTCTGGCAAATGATTTAAAGGATTTAAGAGAAAGAATTGGTAACATTATAGTTGCATATTCCAAGTCAGACAATCCTGTAACAACAGAGGATCTTGAGGTTGCTGGAGCCATGACAGCTTTAATGCTACCTGCAATAAATCCCAACCTTATTCAGACAATTGAGGGACAGCCTGTTTTCGTACATACCTCACCTTTTGCCAATATTGCAATAGGGCAGTCTTCAATTGTAGCTGATAAAATCGGACTTAAACTCAGTGAGTATCATGTTACAGAAAGTGGATTTGGAGCTGATATCGGTTTTGAAAAATTCTGGAACATAAAATGCAGATATTCAGGGCTTAAACCAGATGCAGCTGTTATTGTAGCTACTTTAAGGGCTTTAAAATATCATGGAGCAGACAGGGGTGCTTCCAAAATAGCAACAGGTAACCCTTTACCAAAAGAATATTTTGAAAAAAATATCAGATGGCTTGAAAAAGGCATTGAAAATCTATTCCATCATATTCAGATTATTAAAAAGGCGGGAATTAATCCTGTTGTTTGCATAAATAAATTCTATTCAGATACTCCTGAAGAGCTGGAATTTGTTAAAAAAGCCTGCGAAGAATCCGGGATTCCTGCAGCAATTTCTGAACACTGGGAAAAAGGCGGACAGGGAGGACTGGAACTTGCGGATATTATAATTGAAGCATGTAAAAATAAATCAAAGTTTGATTTTCTTTATGATGTGAATCTACCACATATCTCACGAATAGAGGTAATTGCAAGGGAAGTTTATGGAGCAGACTCTGTTGAATTCTCATCTAAGGCTCTTGAAAAATTAAAAGTTATAAACTCAGATAATGATTACTCAGATTTTGCAATCTGTATAGCCAAAACCCACCTCAGCATTTCAGATAACCCCGAATTAAGAGGAGTTCCAAAAAGCTGGCAGCTTTCTGTTAAAGATGTTCTGATTTTTAAAGGAGCAAAGCTTATTGTTCCTGTTGCAGGAGACATAAGCTTAATGCCTGGAACTTCCTCAAATCCAAACTTCAGAAAAATTGATATTGATCTGCAGACAGGAAAAGTAAAAGGAATTCCTTAAGCATACTGATAAATATTGAATAATTGTTTTATAATTTCTAATATTTCTTTTTCCGGGGGCTAAAATGAAAATACCCATCTCTGTTCCCGCTGAAACATTCAGGGTAAGAACTGTTGATATTGCAATATTCTTTCTTATTCTCAGCATTCTTTCTCTTGTCCTGTACATCGCATCTCAATGGGGAGCTTCTTATGAAAGAACGCTGGAAATTGATCTGAACCCAAAAAATATTCCAGGATATGCTTCCCAATCATTAGTAAGAATTTTTACAGCATATTTGCTTTCACTGACTTTCTCTATCTGGTATGGTTACACTGCATCAAGAAGCAAAATCCACGAAAAAATAATGATTCCCTTACTTGATATACTTCAGTCAATTCCTGTTCTTTCTTTTCTTCCTGGTGTGGTTCTGGCAATGATTGCCATCTTTCCCGGAGAAAGAATAGGTCTTGAAATAGCATGCATTCTTCTTATTTTTACAGGACAGGTTTGGAATATGACATTCAGCTTTTATCACTCAATAAACACAATTCCAAAGGAAATGAAAGAGGTGGTAAAAATTTTCAAACTCAATAAATTTTCAAAGTTTCTTAGGCTCGACCTTCCATTCAGCGCAATAGGTCTTATCTGGAACAGTATGATGAGTGTGGCTGGAGGATGGTTTTTTCTTATGGCTTGTGAGATGTTTGTTTTAAAGGATAAAGACTTTAGACTCCCAGGACTTGGCTCATACATTCAAACTGCAGCAAATCATGGAAGTATTGAACATGTAATTTATGGACTTGGAACAATGATTGGTTTAATTATTCTTATTGATCTGTTCATATGGAGACCCCTTACTGTATGGTCTCAGAGATTCAGAATTGATAATATCCCTCCTGAAGAGGAAAGAGAATCCTTTGTTATCAATCTTTTTTCAGGTTCTGTCTTCCTTAAAAAACTTGCAAATTTCTGTGAAAGCATAATAAACAGTATTGAAAAACTGAGCTATAAAAAAATCGCAACCATAAAAACTCCATTTATTAATAGACTTATTAAAATTTTTAGTATAATCTCAGTGGTTATAATTCTTACAGCAATTTTATGGGCTTTCCTCAAGGCATCCCGTTTACTTTACTCTATAACCTTAAATGATATTCTCACTATACTCAATGCTTCCTTTTATTCTTTACTTAGAGTTTCTGCAGCCCTACTGATAGCTCTTGCATGGACTCTTCCTGTGGGAGTGTATATTGGATTAAATCCAAAGGCAACCAAATTTCTTCAGGGAATTGTTCAGATTGTCGCAAGCATTCCTGCCACAGCGGTTTTCCCTGTAATTCTTCTTTTTCTCATCAATCTTGGAGGAGGTCTTGATATAGGAGCAGTATTTTTAATGCTTCTTGGCACTCAGTGGTATCTTCTCTTTAACATAATAGCTGGAGCATCTTCAATTCCAAAAGATTTATTAGAAATTTCCAGGGCTTATGGAATAAAAGGATTGAGAAAATGGAAAACTTTAATACTTCCCGGAATTTTTCCTTATCTTGTCACAGGCTTAATTACAGCATCTGGCGGTGCATGGAATGCAACAATAGTAAGTGAGTATGTCTCCTTTAGTGGAAAAATAATGCACACTACGGGTCTCGGTGCATTGATAAGCTCATCAAGTGCTTCAGGAGATTTCAGGGTTTTATTTCTTTCAACATGTTTTATGTCCATGATTGTAGTTGGAATAAATAGACTGGTATGGAAAAGACTTTTTATAATGGCTAAAACAAAATATATTCTGGAGTAGCTAATGCAAAAGGATGTTATTGTTGAAACCAGAGGTATAAAAAAATCATTTTTTGTGGGAAAAGGGAAAGAGATTACAGTTCTTGAAGATATAAATCTAAAAGTATATTCAGGTGAATTTGTATCTATTCTTGGGCAGTCAGGAGCTGGCAAATCCACTCTTTTAAGAATCATGGCAGGTCTTGTTGAACCAACCGAAGGAGACGTTTTATATAAGGGAAAGCCACTTAAAAAAGCCGAAGCAAAAATAGCAGTTGTTTTTCAAAGTTTTGCCCTTTTCCCCTGGTTTACTGTTCTTGAGAATGTTAAAATCGGGCTGGTAGGTCAGGGATTGAATGAGGAAGAGATGAACGAAAGAGCAGTGAGGGCAATAGACCTTGTAGGTCTTGATGGATTTGAAGACGCATATCCAAGAGAATTAAGTGGAGGCATGCGTCAGAGAGTTGGAATAGCAAGAGCTGTTGCTGTTGAACCAGAACTACTGCTCATGGATGAACCATTCTCAGCACTTGATGTTCTTACAGCTGATAATCTTCGCGGTGATATTATTGATCTCTGGAGAGAAGGTAAAATGCCTGCAAAGGCTATAGTTCTTGTCACACATAATATTGAGGAAGCTGTAAACATGTCAAGCCGTGCTGTTGTGCTGAGTCATAATCCAGGCAAAGTAAAAGCAGATATCCCATTAGAGCTTCCATATCCAAGAGACAAAAACTCAAGGGATTTCAAATTTCTGCTTGATAAAATTTATACTGTGCTTGTAAAACCTCCTGAAGAAATTCCTTTTTTGCTTGCTGCAGGAAAATATCAGTTTCTGCCTCATGCCAAGGTTGGAGCAATTGCAGGTCTTGTTGAGCTTGTGCATGATAAAGATGGCAGAGTTGACATATATGCTCTCAGCTCAGAGCTGAGCATGGAGGTGGACGATATCTTTCCTCTGATTGAAGCATCTGTAATTCTTGATTTCGGAGAGGTCAGAGAGGGTGATTTTATACTTACTAAGAAAGGGAAAAACTGGGCAGAAGCTGATACCCTCCAAAAGAAGGAAATATTCAAAGAGGTTGCTTTGCAGAATGTTCAGCTAATCAAACAAATCATGCAGGTTCTATCAACAATCTCAAAACACAGAGTATCAGAAGAATTTTTTATTGATATACTCAAAAATCACTTCACTCCTGAAGAGGCCTGGAATCAGCTTGAAACGGCAATAGACTGGGGAAGATATGCTGAGTTGTTTGCTTATGATTACGATGCAGGAGAACTCTACCTTGAAGAACCTCAACCAATTGATTTGTAAACTTTCAGATTTGGCTGGAATAATCCCATTTTATACAAACTACAGGAGTGAAAAAATTGAAGTATCTCTCGATACAAAAGCCAAAATACTTTTAGCAATGGGCTTCAGCATTGATGAAGAAAGTTTATCTTACTGGATTGAGCATTTTGAAAGCTATCCATGGAAAGATATTGTGGAACCTGTATATGTTGTTGATTCTTCATCACCGATAATTTTTATTTATTTGAAAGACAGTGAGAGAAAAAATATTTCAATTGAAATCTTTCCTTTTGTTGAACTTGGACAGGAAGGAGAAAAACTCATTCTCTCTTTCTATCCTGATGCAGACACCATAGCAGAACAAAAAATCTTCAATGACGGAGTTTATTATAAATATTCTATTCCAGTTAAACTACAGACTGGTTATTACAAAATTCAAGTTTTTTTAGATAAAAATAAATATGAAAGTGTGCTGATAGTCACTCCACAGAAGTGTTTTGCTTCTGAAGGAAAAACATGGGGAATCCATTGCCATCTCTGGAGTTTAAGGGGAGGAAACAGAGAAGGAAATTTTTTACATCTCAAGGAAATTGCTGAATATGTAAACAAATCAGGAGGTTTTGTAAGCATTGATCCCTTACATTTAAATGATCCTGAGGAAATTATGGGAATAAGTCCTTATTCTGCTCTTTCAAGACAGTTTAAAACTCCACTTTATATCTCGCAGTGTCCTGTATTAGAAACCAATCCTGAATTTTTTGATTATCCCCATATATGGCATGAAAAGATATCACTTCTTAAAGAAGAGTTTGAAAAATTTTACAACAATGAATATCTTAAAAATTCAGAAAAAGCAGAGGCTTTTTTAAACTATAAAAAAAGTTTATCACCTCTGATGCAGAGAGATTTAAAATACTTTGCGATTTTCTGTTTTTTAAGACAGAGATACGGTAAAGACTGGCGTAAATGGAATGAAAATTTTAAAATTCCTCAGGAAAAATCACTTGACAGAATTTATTATGAAAATGAGAAAGACATACTCTTTTATGAATATCTTCAATGGCTTGTAAATGAAGAAATTGAAAAACTTAAAGCTTACAAGCTTTGTTTTGATCTTGGTTTTGGCTCTATTAAATCAAGCTTTGATGTATGGATTAATCAGGATTTATATGCTCTTTCTGCAGAATATGGAGCACCTCCTGACAATTTTAACCCAAATGGTCAGAAATGGGGATTCCCTCCATTTATACCATTTAAAATGAAAGAGTTTGGTTATTTACCATTTATAAAAGTTTTAAGAAGCAATATGAATGCATCAATTTTGAGAATCGATCACGCACTTGGACTTTTTAGAGCCTTTTGGATTCCTGAAGGATGTAGCCCTCAGGAAGGTGCATATGTGAGACATCCATGGAATGATATGCTTGGCATAATTGCACTTGAAAGTCAAATAAATAAAACAGAAATTATAGGTGAGGATCTCGGGACAGCAGAGAACTGGATGAAAGAAGAGCTTATTAAAAGAGAAATCTACTCCTGGAGAGTGTTTTATTTTGAAAAGGATGCTCATGGATTTAAATCCTCAGATGTTTATCCAGTTAACGCTGTTTGCAGTATAACAACTCATGATCTGCCAACCCTCAAAGGATTCTGGCTTGGAAGGGATATTGAACTCAGAAAAAAACTTTCAATCTTTGATGAAATTCAGACAGAGCAGGCTATAAATGAAAGGCAATTTGATAAGGAAAAAATTATTGAAATATTGATGGATATTGACTTTCAGGTATTGTCTGAATCTTTTTATGAGGAACTTTTCTTAAAAATATTAAAATTCCTTTCAGGCAGTCCATCAAGATATTTACTTCTTTATCTTGAAGATGTCCTCCTGCTGGAAGAGCAGATAAACCTTCCAGGGACAACTGTGGAACATCCTAACTGGCAAAAAAAGCTTCCTTTAACAGTAAATGAGATAATAAATTTGCCAAGATTTAGAAAAATTGAAAATATTTTAAAGGAAAGTGGACGTATAATTTGATAAGTTGTAGCCATATTAAACCTTTTTCATTTAAAATAAAAAATTAAGTTGAATCGGAGGTGGATGAATGAAATATGTTACAGGACTTAGATGCAGAGAATGCGGGAGGGAATACCCTGTGGAACCAGTATATGTGTGTGAATTTTGCTTTGGTCCACTTGAGGCAGTTTATGACTATACAAAAATTAAAAAAGCCTTATCAAAAAGAACCATAGAAAAAAGACCAAAAACACTATGGAGATATAAAGAGCTTTTACCAATTGATGGGGAGCCACAGGTAGGACTCAGTTCAGGCTTTACTCCACTTGTTAGAGCAGAAAATCTTGCAAAATATCTTGGAGTTAAAGAACTTTACATAAAAGATGATACAACACTGCATCCAACACTTTCTTTTAAGGACAGGGTTGTTGCTGTAGCTCTTACAAAGGCAAAAGAATTCAGTTTTGATACTGTTGCCTGCGCATCAACAGGAAACCTTGCTCATGCAGTATCAGCTCATGGAGCAAAGGCTGGATTTAAAAGATTTATATTTATCCCTGCCACCCTTGAACACAGTAAAATTATCGCATCTATTGTATATGAGCCAAATCTTGTTGCTGTTGACGGAAACTACGATGATGTAAACAGACTATGCAGTGAGATTGCAAATAAATACAGATGGGCTTTTGTAAATATTAATATCAGACCTTTTTATGCAGAAGGCTCCAAAACAATTGGATTTGAAATAGTTGAACAGCTTGGTTGGCAATCTCCTGACAGTATTGTTGTGCCATGTGCAAGTGGCTCATTACTTACAAAGGTGTGGAAAGCACTTAAAGAATTTAAAGAACTTGGAATAATTAAAAATCTTAAAACAAAAATCTATGGTGCACAAGCAACAGGATGCTGTCCAATTTCTACAGCATTCAAACTTGGAACAGATGTTATAAGACCTGTTAAGCCAAATACAGTTGCAAAATCTCTTGCAATTGGAAATCCTGCTGATGGATACTATGCCTTGCAGGCTGTTAAGGAAAGTGGTGGTGCTATGGAGGATGTTTCTGATGATGAAATAATTGATGCAATAAAGCTTCTTGCAAAAACCGAAGGAATCTTTGCAGAAACAGCAGGAGGAGTAACACTTGCTACATATATTAAACTTTTAAAGGAGGGCAATATAGACAGAAAGGACTGCACAGTTCTCTGTATAACAGGAAATGGTCTTAAAACTTCTGAGGTTCTTTATGAAAGAACTGCTGAAATATATCATATAAAACCCAATCTTGCTTCCTTTGAAGAAGCACTAAAAAGAATCAATCAAAAAGGGAGGTAAAAATGTCTGTAAAAGTTTTAATACCAACACCTCTTCAAAAAATCACAGGTGGCAGGGATGTTATTGAAGTAGAACCCGGCAAAATAATAGATATTATCAACTCACTGGATAAAATTTATCCGGGACTTGCAGAAAGACTCTGTCAGGATGGTAAGATAAGAAGATTCATCAATATTTATGTTAATGAGGAAGATATCAGATTTCTTCAGGGAGAAGAAACATTAGTCAAAGACGGTGATGAGGTTTCTATTGTCCCTGCCATTGCAGGTGGCAAATATTAAAGGAGGCTTTTATGGGTGAGATTAAAAAATTGAGGGTAAGGCTCACCTTCCCTCAGGAATTAATTAAAGAGCCTGTGCTGTTCAGAATGGCAAAAAAATACGATGTTATGCCAAATATTCGGAGAGCAAGAGTAACTGATACCTTTGGAGAGATGATACTTGAACTTGAAGGTCTTGAAGAAAATCTTGAACAAGGTATTGACTCCCTCAGACAGCAGGGCGTTGTGGTTGAATTAATAGAAGGAGATATTATTGAATAACCATGAATACAAAATTTCCATGGAAAGGAATTATAAGAGAGTATTTTGAGTTTTTTCCTGTAACTGAAAAAACGCCGGTTGTAACTCTTTTAGAAGGAAATACACCTCTTCTGAGAGCTGGCAATATTATTAAGGAATTCGGGTTAAATCTGGAACTGTATTTTAAATTTGATGGAGCAAATCCTACAGGCTCATTCAAAGACAGGGGAATGACCCTTGCCATATCAAAGGCTTTGGAAGAAGGTTCTCGTGCAGTAATATGTGCTTCAACTGGAAATACTTCTGCTTCTGCATCAGCATATGCTGCAAGAGCTGGAATTAAAGCAATTGTTCTTATTCCAGAAGGGAAAATTGCCACTGGAAAACTTGTTCAGGCAATGATTCATGGAGCAGTTGTAATTCAGATTAAGGGAAATTTTGACCAGGCTTTAAACATTGTAAGAGCAATTGTTAAGGAGTATCCAATTACACTTGTTAATTCAATAAATCCATACAGGATTGAAGGGCAGAAATCAGTTGCTTTTGAAGTATGTGATCAGCTTGGAAGAGCTCCCGAATATCATGCTCTTCCTGTGGGAAATGCAGGAAATATATCAGCACACTGGAAAGGATACAAAGAGTATAAAGAAAAAGGTAAGATAGACAGTCTTCCAAAAATGCTTGGATTTCAGGCAGCAGGAGCAGCACCAATAGTGCTTGGACATCCTGTTGAAAAACCTGAAACAGTTGCAACAGCAATAAGAATAGGGAATCCCGCAAGCTGGAAAACAGCTCTTCAGGCAAGGGATGAATCAGGTGGAACAATAGACATGGTTACTGATGAGGAAATTCTTAATGCATATAAAATGATAGCATCCTGTGAGGGAGTATTCTGTGAACCAGCATCTGCTGCTTCAATGGCCGGTATAATAAAGCTTTACAAAAAGGGATATTTTAAAAAAGGAGCAAAGATTGTTTGCACTCTCACTGGAAACGGGCTTAAAGACCCAGATACAGTTTTTAAGGTAGCTGACAACCCAGTTGTTCTTCCCGCAGATCTTAAAAGTGTAAAAGCCTTTGTGGAGAAAATTTTGTGAAGTACATTGTAGTTGTTCCAGATGGCGCTGCAGATTATCCATTAGAGGAACTTGGAGGCAAAACACCTCTTCAGATTGCTCATACTCCAAATATGGATTTTCTCGCCTCACATGGAATAGCTGGCTCTGTAAAAAATATTCCTCATGGATTTCAACCTGGAAGCGATGTTGCAAACTTGAGTATTCTTGGTTACGATCCAAGAGTTTACTATACAGGAAGAGCACCTCTTGAGGCTGTGAGCATGGGGCTCGTTCTTTCCAAAAACGATGTTGCATATAGATGCAATCTTGTAACACTAAAATTCTCAGATAAAAAGCAGATTTTTATGGAAGATTATTCTGCAGGTCATATTACCTCTGAAGAGGCAAAAATTCTGATCGAAGAGATAGACAAAAAGCTTGGCAGTGATACATTAAAGTTTTATCCTGGTATAAGTTATCGCCACATAATGCTATGGAAAGGTGGCACAGAGGATGTTGAATGTACACCACCTCATGATATTACAGGAAAGGATATTTCAAGATACCTGCCAATTGGAAGAAATGCAAACTTTCTTAAGGAATTAATTTTTAAATCAATGGAAATATTAAAAGAGCATCCTGTAAATAGAAAAAGAGCCTCAGAGGGCAAAAAACCTGCTAACAGCATATGGCTCTGGGGACAGGGAAAAACTCCAAATTTACCAACATATCAGGAAAAATACAGACTTACAGGTGCTCTTATCTCAGCGGTTGACCTTGCAAAAGGAATAGGTATTCTTGCCGGTCTTCATGTAATAAATGTTCCGGGGGCTACAGGCTGGATAGATACAAACTACGCAGGGAAAGCAGAATACGGTTTAAATGCACTTGAAAGAGTTGATTTTGTTTATCTGCATATTGAAGCACCTGATGAAGCAGGGCATCAGGGTGATTACAAACTTAAAATTAAAGCAATTGAAAATATTGACAGTATTGTTGTTGGTAAAATCCTTGATGAAGCATCAAAAAGATTTAAAGAATTTAAAATTCTAATTCTTCCAGACCATCCTACTCCTGTAAAAGTGAGGACACATACTACTGAACCAGTTCCTTTTGTTATTTATGATAGCAGGAATGCTGAAAAGAAAGATAGAAAATTTTCAGAAGAAATCCTTGCTGCTCCTGATATAAAAATAGAAGATGGTTACAAACTTATGGATTTATTCCTGCCAGACAATGTCTGATTTTTTAGAGATTCTTCTACATGTTGATATATATCTTGAAGAACTTTTTTTTCAAATAGGAAGCTGGGTTTATGTGGTGCTTTTCTTTATAATTTTCTCTGAAACAGGGTTTGTTGTCACACCATTTCTACCCGGTGACTCTCTTCTGTTTGCTGTAGGAGCTCTTTCCTCAAGGCAGTTGATATGTCCATGGAGTTCTTTCATAATTTTGAGTATAGCTGCTACTTCAGGAAATACTGTTAATTATCATATTGGAAAATATATTGGGCCGAAAGTATTCTCAAAAGATGAATCAATATTTTTCAATAAAAAACATCTCTATACAACCTATGTTTTTTATGAAAAGCACGGAGCAAAAACAATTATCATCGCAAGATTTCTGCCTGTGATAAGGACCTTTGCTCCTTTTGTAGCTGGAATTGGAAAAATGAGATATGTAAAATTCCAGGTATATAATATTCTGAGCAGTATCCTTTGGAGCGGCTCATTTATATGGACAGGTTATTTTTTTGGAAATCTTCCATTTGTTAAAAATCACTTTTCATTATTCATATTCGGTATTATCATAATGTCCACGATACCAACTATTGTAAAAGCAATATTATTAAAAAGGGATAAAGCAAAATGATACCTTTAAGAGACTGCCTTCCGAGAAGATATACACCATATATGACATGGTTTATTATAGCCTTAAACTGCCTTGTTTTCATTTTTGAACTTATGTTCAGCAGAGAGGATCTGGATTATTTATTTCATATTTTTGGAATCGTGCCTGCAAAATACATGCTTGCAAGCAGCTTACCTGTAGACCCTTTTTATTATCTTCCATTTTTAACAGGTATGTTTTTGCATGTTGGGTGGTTTCATCTTATAAGCAATATGTGGATTATGTGGATTTTTGCAGACAATGTTGAAGACAAGATGGGCTCTTTCAGGTTTTTAATATTTTATCTTTTATGCGGATTTGGAGCAAGCTGGATACACTGCTTTATAAATCCAACTTCAACAACACCAACAGTTGGAGCATCTGGAGCAATTTCTGGTGTTTTGGGTGCATATATGGTAATGTTTCCTCATGCAAGAGTTATAACTATCATGCCAATTTTATTTTTTCCTTTCTTTTTTTCCATGCCAGCAATTTTTTATATTCTTATGTGGTTTTTTATTCAGCTTTTTTCAGGACTTGGTTCACTTCTTACACCCGCAGAGGTTGGTGGAGTTGCATGGTGGGCTCATATTGGTGGATTTCTCTTTGGAATAATTCTGCATAGAATTTTTGTCATTAAAAAAAGGCTTCGTATCTATGATGATCAGTTTGACTACTACTGTGTCTGGAGAAAATTTTAAGAAAAGGGGCAGTTGTATCTGCCCCTTAAGGATTACAGAATAGGTAAATATCTTTCTATCTCATAAGGGAATATTCTTATACGATAATCATCCCATTCCTTCTTCTTACTTTTAATGAGGTTTGTAAATATATGATCTCCAAGAGTTTCTCTCAGCAGTTCACTTCTTTCAGCATACTCTATAGCTTCAATAAGACTACCCGGTAAACTATCAATACCAAGAGCCTTTCTTTCTTCAGAATCAAGATGATAAACATCCTTTTCAATTGGCTCAGGAAGTTTATATTTCTTTTCCACGCCCGTCAATCCAGCATTTAACATACAAGCAAAGGCAAGATAGGGATTGCATGCAGGATCAGGGCTTCTTAACTCAACTCTTGTTGCCTTTTCTTTACCTGGTTTATAAAGCGGAACTCTGATAAGAGTTGACCTGTTTCTTCTTGCCCAGCATATATAAACTGGTGCTTCATAACCGGGTACAAGTCTTTTATAGGAATTAACCCACTGATTTAAAACTAAGGTAATTTCTTTTATATGATTTAGAAGTCCTGCAATATAGCTTTTTGCTACATTTGAGAGATAGTAAGGGTCTTTTGGATCAAAAAATGCATTTTTATCACCTTTAAATAGTGATTGATGTGTATGCATTCCGCTACCATTCTGCCCAAAAAGTGGTTTTGGCATAAATGTAGCATAAACTCCATATCTTTTTGCTATCTCCTTTACAACAACCCTATATGTCATAACAATATCTGCCATCTGAAGAGCCTCTGAATATCTAAGATCAATCTCATGCTGAGATGGTGCAACCTCATGATGTGAATACTCAACTTTAATACCCATTTGCTCAAGTGCAAGTATTGTATCTCTACGAAGGTCTTCAGCAGCATCAAGGGGATAATCAAAATAACCCCCTTCATCAAGAATCTCTGCTCCTTTGTCTGTCTTAAAATAGAAAAACTCAAGCTCAGGACCAAGATAGAAAGTAAAACCCTTCTTAGCAGCTTTTTCAAGATTTGTTTTTAGTATATATCTGGGATCTCCTTTATAGGGGGTCCCATCTGGCTCATAGATATCACAGAACATTCTTGCTACAGGACTTTCTTTTGGTCTCCAGGGTAAAACTGCAAAGGTTTTTGGGTCAGGTCTGGCAATCATGTCAGATTCATCAATTCTTGCAAAACCATGAATTGATGATCCATCAAATCCCATACCTTCTGAAAAGGCAACCTCAAGCTCTTCAACTGGAATGGCAAAACTTTTTAGCTGACCAAGAATATCAGTAAACCAAAGTCTAACAAATTTAACATTCATTTCCTTGACCAGTTTCATTACATCTTTTTCGTCTCTTGGTTTTGAATAAGGCATAATATCCTCCCTTTTTTATTTTCTATGAGGCAAAGCCTCTTTATAAATCAAATTAATACATATACTTTAACAAACTTTTAAATAATATATCAGCAATTTATTTTTAACGGCAAACGGTTGCCATCAAAATTATCATATCAGGAAATATTTTTTTTGTCAATAAAAATTTATAAAAAGATAAAAATACCTGAAATTACCAATTGGGCTTAAGCTGATTGAACACCAAAGCAAAGAACAGATTGTATTTATATGGCGAATTCTTTTTTTACGAATATATTAATCCTGTTAATCCTTGTTCTGGAGCAAGCTAATCCCACTAATAAATTCAAAAAATTTGACAAAAATGTAATTTTTTATATATTCTAAAACAAAAGGCAACCATTTGCCGATTGATATATGCATCATGGAGATAAAAAATGTGTAGATTAGCAGCTATTACTTCATCAAATTATTTTTCACCTATAGAAAACATCCTTGCCCTTGAAACAATGAAAGAAGGGCATGATGGTTCAGGACTTGGGCTTACACTTAAAGATCTGGGTGGAGAGTTTAAGGAATTTAAAGAATATCCCATTCTGTCTGGAATATGCTCTAAAAAAGGTAGAGAAACTCTTGATGCCTATATGGATGAGATGGGCTTTAAGCTTTTGTATAGATGGAGACCTAAAATTAAGCCTGTTAAGGGATTTTTAGCAAGGGATTTTTATTTTGCAGGAGTCTATGATTATCCTGATGAATGGAAAGAAAAACCCTTTGAAGAAAAAGAGCAACTTCTTATGAATACAAGATTAACGCTGAGAAAAATGGGTGAAACAGATGAGTCTATCTTTGTTTTTTCTTTTTATCCTGATGTTATTACTTTAAAAGAAGTGGGAGACCCTCTTGAAATTGGTGAGTTTTTTGGTCTTGATAAAGATATTCTAAAGGCAAAAATTATATTTGCGCAGGGAAGACAAA
>CAZDXM010000029.1:0-15638 GCA_964509535.1 uncultured Thermodesulfovibrio sp.
ACCTAATCTTGCAGATAAAATATTTAATCCCTTCTTTACTACAAAAGAATACTCAACAGGAATGGGATTGCCAACTGTATACGATATAGTTAAACAGCACAAAGGAAACATTACAGTGCATAGTGAAAAAGGTAAAGGAACAACATTTAAAGTTTATCTGCCGCGTGTTGATAAAAAAATAGAAAAAGTATGCGTTGAAAAAATAGATAAAATCTACACAGGAAGTGAGACCGTTCTTGTTATAGATGATGACGAAAATATAAGAAAATTGGTAATTGAAATCTTAAAAAAACTTGGCTACAAACCACTTGAGGCAATGACAACAGATATAGCTTTATTTCTGGCTCAATTTTATAATAAAACCATTAATCTTGTAATATCAGATGTGGTTCTTCCGGGAATAGGAGGTCCCATGTTAATAAGAAGAATCAAAAAATATAGACCAAATATTAAGGTTCTGTATATATCTGCTTTTCCGGAAAATACACTTAAAAAATATGGTGTTGATGAGAATTCCTATAATTTCATTCAAAAACCTTTCAGCATTGAACTTTTGTCAAAGAAAATAAGAGAGGTTCTTGATAAATGTAGATGAAGAAACAAAAGAGAAAAAGATTTTATTTTGAACTTCCTCTATAGGCAATTCCTGGATCAGAATTCCCTTGATAAATATTTTAAATATGTTTATATTAAAAAAATGGACTTAATTGCTTTACTCGGTTTAATTATTGGTATCGGAGCAATTATTGCAGGAAATATAGTTGAGGGTGGAACTACAGCTCATCTTGTTCAGGCTGCAGCAGCTATTATTGTTTTTGGAGGCACAGCAGGTGCTACAATTCTCAGTTTTCCGTTCAAGGATATAGTTAATGCATTTCTTGGATTAAAATTTATATTTTTTAGTAGAAATCTCAATTTTGATGAAACTGTGGAAACCATTCTTGATCTTTTAGTCGTAGCTCGAAAAAGGGGTCTTTTAGCCCTTCAGGAAGAGATTGGTAGAATAGATGATCCTTTTTTAAAACGGGGAATCACTTATGTAGTTGATGGATTGTCCCCAGGAATTATTAAAGAATCACTTTATCAAGAGATTTCAGCATATGAAGACACTATAAAAAGAGCTGCAAGGGTTTACGATTCTGCAGGAGGATTTGCTCCTACAATTGGCATCATAGGAGCCATTCTTGGACTTATTCATGTTCTTAAAAATGTCGCAGATCCTTCAAAAATCGGTATAGGTATAGCAACAGCATTTGTAGCAACAATTTATGGAGTTGGTTCAGCAAATCTTATATTTATTCCAATGGCAAAAAGAATAACCAATAAACTTGAAGATGAAATTCTGCTTATGGAGCTTATGGTTGAAGGAATTCTCGGCATTGAAGCAGGGATAAATCCCTATTTTTTAAGAGCAAAACTTGAAGCATTCATCAAAGAACGTCAGAAAGAAAGAATATGAGACTGAAAAGAAGAAATAATAATAACGAAAAAGAAAATATTCATCGCTGGCTTATTTCATATTCTGATTTTTTAACTCTTTTGTTTACATTTTTTGTGGCTCTTTATGCACTGTCAAATATTGATTTTACGAAAGCTCAACAAATGACGAGTTCTTTAAGAAAAGTATTTAAAGTAATTGATGAGCCAATTTCATTTGAGGAAGATCGTAATAAAGCTATTATTGAAGACCTCAGAAAGCTTCTCAACGATATTTCAGGTATAACCATAAAGTCAGATGCAAGGGGTGTGGTAATAACTCTTCCAGATTCCCTTTTATTTGATTCAGGTTCAGCTTATCTTAAGCCTGAGTCCTCTGTTGCGCTTATAAGAATTTCTGAGAAATTGAAGGAAATACCTGGAAAGGTTGCAATAGAGGGACATACTGATAATGTTCCCTTATCCTCCACCTCTATTTATAAATCAAACTGGGAACTCTCTGCAGCAAGGGCTTCATCAGTTCTACATTTTTTACTTCAGAGAGGACTTGCACCTGACAGATTTTTAATTGCAGGTTATGGAGAATACAGACCTGTAGCTGATAATGATACTCCGGAAGGAAGAACTAAAAATAGAAGGGTTGAACTTATTATACTGAGGTGATTATAATGGTAAATATGGAAGAAAATTACATAAAAATGAGAGAATTTTCCAGAGTGGATGCCATTATCCCTCTGACAGTAAGATCTATTACTACAGAAGAAAAACAAAGCATAAAAGCAAAGATTTCAGGAGAGATTGCTTTTATGCATGCTCCGTCTGAAGAACCATCTGACAGAGTTCTTGCGGAATGGTTAAAAATAATTAATTCAAAGCTTGACTACCTTATTAATCTCTGGAGCTTACGCGAAGAAGGCTTTGCTTGCCTGCCTGTAGTTGAAGTGAATATAAGTGGTGGTGGAATGAGTTTTCTTTCTGATACTGAGTACAAAAAAGGAGATATACTTGAGTTAAAAACAGTTCTTGAAAGTCCTTTACCTGTAGCATTGTATCTTTATGGAGAGGTTGTAAAATGTGAAAAATCTGGCAATGCTTACAGAATTGCTGTAAAATTTATCAATATAGATGAGGATATCAGAGACCATATCATAAGATTTGTTTTCCACAGACAAAGACAGATACTGAGGCAAAAAAGAGAAACATAATGTTTGTAATAATTGGTGGATTAGTTGTCGTAGGAAGCATAGTTGGTGGTTATCTTCTTGAAAAAGGAAATCTTTCAGTTCTCTTTCAGCCTGCTGAAGTTTTAATAATATTCGGTGCTGCAACTGGTGCTCTTGTAATCGCTTCTCCTCCATATGTTTTAAAGGGAGTAATAAAGGGAATAATTAGCACGATCAAGGGTGGTAAGGGCTATTCAAAAAAAGATTATATGCAGACACTGCTACTTCTCAGTGAGCTTTTAACCAAAATCAGAAAAGAAGGTCTTATTTCAATTGAGCAGGATATTGAGGAACCAGAAAACAGTGCTATTTTGGCTAAATATCCTGAATTTATGAAGAATCATCACGCAATGAGATTTCTTACAGATACCCTGAGAACAGTAATGACAACAACGGTTTCTCCATATGAGCTTGAGAGCATTTTAGATAATGAAATTGATACACTCCATGAAACAGAATCAAAGCCTGTAAAAAACCTTCTTAATATTGCTGATAGCCTTCCAGGTCTTGGAATTGTAGCAGCAGTTCTGGGAGTTGTTTTAACAATGGGAAAGATGAAAGAACCACCTGAAGTTATAGGACACTCCGTTGGAGCAGCTTTAGTTGGAACATTTATGGGAGTGCTGATGTGTTATGGATTTGTTGGGCCACTTGCAAGAAGGCTTGAGGCAAATGTAAGTCATGAAAGGGAATATTTAAATGTAATTAAATCAGCATTGGTGGCTTTTGTAAGTGGAGCTGCTCCTCAGATTGCTATTGAGTTTGCTCGTAGAAGCGTCCCCCATCATTTAAGACCGACATTTCATGAATTAGAAGAGGAAGTAAGAGCATTAAAAGCCAGGCCTGTGACTGAGACTGTAACCAGTAGCTGAAAATGTCAGATAAATCTAAGACAACAGTAATAGTTAAAAAGATTAAAAAAGGAGAGGAAGCCCATCATGGTGGAAGCTGGAAGGTGGCATATGCTGATTTTACAACAGCCATGATGGCATTTTTTCTGCTTTTGTGGCTTCTTACAATGCTTGAACCTGCTAAAAGAGCTGCAATTGCTGAATATTTTAAACACTTCAATCTATTTCAATCCGGTCAGTCATTTATGCAACAGCCTTCAGCAATCCAGCAGGAGATGAAACCCGCTTCTGAAGAAACTCGTGTTCCCGCGGAAAATCCTGCAGAGAGATTTAAGGAGCAGATGAAAAAGGCAGTTGAGGAAAAACTTAAGGAACTGAAAGATCATATAATGATAGATACAGTAGAAGGTGGTGTAAGAATCCAGATAGTTGATCTTGAGGGCGAGCCAATGTTTCCTCTTGCTTCTTCTGAGCCTACTGAAAAAGCGAAAAAAATTTTAAGTGTAATTTCAGAAAATATAAAGAATGAGCCTGCACGCATAGCAGTTGAAGGACATACAGATGCTATTCCATTTAAAAGAGGCAATATAACAAACTGGGAACTGTCAACTCAGAGAGCTTCTTCTGCAAGGCGTGAAATAGAAAACAATGGAGTTCCAGCAACAAAAATTGCAAGAGTTGTTGGTTATGCTGATACTCTTCCGCTTATAAAGGATGATCCAAAAGACCCCAGAAACAGAAGAATAAGTATTATCCTTATGTTTGAAAAGGGTGCAAATATTAACCGGACTGATTTTATCCAGGAAAGACAAGGTTAAGGGCATTCTTAATCAATTCAATATCAACAGGAGTTTTACCAAAATAATCTCCATCTATCTGGACATGAGCATCTCCAGAAATCTTTAAAGTTTCTGTTTTGAAGTAATCTATGTTTTTTAATTTTAAATGAAATCCAAATATTACTCCTAAGATCTGATATACGAGTTCAATTCTGGTGTGTGTTTTTGAGACAATAACATAAAAATACGGGTCTTTGAGATTTGCCTGAGGAGCAATTTTGAAACTTCCTCCATAGCATGAAGCATTGCAGACCACAGCATTATTTGCCTTTTTCTTTTTGGAGTTAAAAATTTCAATTTCTGGTGGAGTATATTTCAGAAGAGATTTTATTCCGCTTAAAATATATGCAATTTTTTTAAGGTATCTTTTCCCTCTTGGTTTTACTTTATAAACAGCGCTACCATCAAAACCTATTCCTGCCATGAGTATAAAGAATCTCTGTTTTTCTTGATTTTTTATTCTACCAAGATGGACTTTCTGAACTCTACCATTAAGCGATACTTCAATTGCCTTTTCAATTCTGTATGGAATCTTTAACTCCTTTGCAAGCACAGAAGTTGTGCCCATAGGAAGTATTGCCATTGGAGTCTCAGAAAAGGCAAGACCATTAGCAACTTCATTGTATGTTCCATCACCGCCTGCAGCAAGAACAATACTATTGTCAGGGTAAATTTCATTTATCTGTCTTGCGAATTTTTCTGCATCACCCTGTGCTTTTGTAAGCAGGGTTTCTACTGTAAAGCCTTTAACTTTTAAAATCTTTTCAGCTTTCCTGATCTTTTTTAAAGTTCCTCCACCTGCAACAGGATTTCCTATTAAAAAAATTTTTTTATTCTTCATATAACTATTACCGGAGTCTTCTCAAGAAATTTTATAAGTTTCTCTATATCTGAAGGAGTTTTAACAAAGAATGCTCTTCCTCCTATATCCTGCCCTTCATTTTTAATATTTGTTATTCTTAAGTAACCTAATAGTTTTGAAGCTATATAACCTGTTGTATAATCTGGATTGTCAGAAACGCAAAGCTCTGCTATGATTTCAGGACATGATGCCACCTTTGATGCTACAGTTAATGCTTCAATAACTCTCTGGGGTTCAGTGGATAATTTTCCAATTTTTTTAAAAATCTGAATTCTTCTTTTTTTATCCATCTGAATTCTTGATACCCTTACACCTCTTTCCTTATCAGGTTCAAGGCGGTGTCCGCTTAAAGAATCAATCAGTGCAGCTCCTCTCATTTTATAATTTTTTATCACCTTCCATGCTGAAAGCAGAGCCTTTTCAGAAATTCCGAGTTCACCGAGATATTTTTTAACAACTTCATGAGCTTCTTCAGGAGATTTACAGAATACAGTTTTCAGAGCAAGGGTATTAATTTTTTGAATTGGTTCTTTTATTCTTTCAACAGTTAAAACAATTTTATCAGGTAATCCCTTTGGATGTTCAAGAGCTCTTTTAAGAAAGTTTTTAAGAACTTTCTCTGCTTCAGTGAGACTGTATATCCCTTCAGCACCTGAAATGTGTTTTTCTTTATTATTTTCAATTTTTGATGCTCTCATCCTAAGAGACCACAAACTAAACCTCAAGTCCATGATTTTTTATAAATTTGAGGTCTTCAATATAGCTTTTTCCTTTAGTTGTAAGATAGTCTCCTGTCATTAAGGCATTTGCTCCTGCCAAAAAAATCCAGGATGAAAATTCTCCAAGAATCGGTCTTCCACCACACACTCTGATATCTTTATCAGGCAGGATTAATCTGAATAAAGCAATAATTTTCAAAGCCTCTATAGGTGATAAGGGCTTTTTTGTCTGCAAAGGAGTTCCTTTTATAGGAGTAAGAAAATTAATTGGAATAGAGTCTACAGCAACTTCTTTCAAAAACACTGCCATATCAATTCTATCCGACCAGGACTCACCCATTCCAAAAACTCCTCCAGAGCAAACTGAAACTCCTGCTTTTTTTGCTGATATAATTGTCCGAACCTTGTCAGAAAACTTATGGGTGGTGCATATTTTTGGAAAGTATCTCTCAGAAGTTTCTATATTACAGTGAAGTCTTTGAAGTCCTAAGTCTCTCAGGTAACATATTTCATTGTAATTTAAAAGACCAAGTGATGCACATGGATTTATTCCTTTTTTTGAAAGAGCCTTAATTGACTCTGCAATTTTTTTTATTTCCTTTTTTGAAGGTTTCCTTCCACTTACTACAATTGAAAATCTTTTTATTTTGTGCTTTTTTGCCTCAATGGCTTTTTTTAATATTTCATTTTTATCCATCAAAGGATAAACATTTACACCAGTTTTATATCTTGATGACTGAGCACAGAAGAAACAATCTTCTGAGCAGAGTCCACTTTTGGCATTTACTATGGCGCAGAGTTCTATTTTGTTGCCTTTGTGTTTTTTTCTCTCAGAGTTTGCCAGAAAAATGAATTCATAAAAATCAGAATTTTTTAAAATTTTCAGATACATATGTTTGGTCATTGATTCCATTACTTTTTAATTTCTCTAAGATATCTCAGATCTCTCAGGATAATCTTTCTACTTTTCACAGCAATAAATGACAAAAACAGGATAAAAATTAGTATAAATCCCCTTGAGATAATTTTTGAAGACTCTGTAACCATGATCACATTTTTGAAATCCTTAATTACCCAAAAATAAAGGATGAATGTGATAAAAAGAGGAGAAATCAAAGCTACTGTGTAAAGAAAAAATTTTGGTAATCTTATAGAGGTATTTTTGGTTAGCTCACTGTAAAAGTTGTTTATTCCGAAAATCCAGATAAAAACAATTATTTCAATAAGTCCAAAAACTACAAGCATAACACAACCAGCCCAGAAGTCAACCTCATCTATAAAACCCGGAAGGAAAGCTGCAAGATGTGCACCAAAAATAACTAAAATCATGGATACTGTGACAGATTTGGTGTGTTCCCATTTCATCTCATCTTCAAAAAGTGCAATTAAAGGTTGTGTGAGTGCAATTGAGGATGTAAGGGCAGCTAAAAAAAGCAATAAAAACCAGACAAATGAAACAAGCCAGCCAAAAGGAAAGTTCATGAGCACTGCAGGCATTGTCATGAATCCGAGCCTGAAGGTGCCTTCTTTTGCAAGTTCAGGAATTGCCGCAGAAGAAAACATAGCAAATGCTGCTGGAATTGCAATTGACGCCCCTATAACAACCTCTATGAACTCATTTATTGAAGCAGTCCAGAGTCCTGCTTTTACAACATCTTCCTCTGCTCGTGCATAGCTTGCATATACTGCAATTGCACCCATACCAAGAGATAGCGTAAAGAATATCTGACCTGACGCTTCAACCCAGACTGTGGGATCAGTAATTTTTGAAAGATTAAGATTATATATAAATTTTAAACCTTCCAGTCCTGTCCAGTTTTTTGTTGAAAGAGAAATTATACCAAGAAAAGCTCCAAACAGTATAATTGCAGGCATTCCTATCTTTGCTGTTATTTCTATACCTTTTGCAATACCCTTTTGAAGAATGAACCAGTTAATGGCTAATGTGATGAGTAAAAAAATATATGCAATCATTGAAGGAGTTGTATATTCTCTAAAAAAAGTAATGAAAGGTTTTACAGCCTCGTGGGGATCTGACGTAATAATCGGTGTAGGCATCTGTTTAAAAAGAGAAAGAAAGGCAAAGCCAAGCGTCCATGACTCAATATATATGTAATACATGCAGATGAGGACAGGAATTGCTACACCAAGAGAACCAATTATCCTGGAGAGGTTTGAATGTTTAAAAAATAATCCTAAAATACCTGTCATTGAACCATGTCCATGACGTCCTGCATATCTTCCTATAACCCATTCAATAATCATAAGGGGCAGTCCCATAAGAAGAAGGGCCATAAAATAGGGAAGCATGAATGCTCCACCACCATAAAGTGCAGCCTTTGATGGAAACCTGAGAATATTTCCCAGGCCAACAGCATTCCCTGCTGTCGCAAGAATAAGGCCAAGCCTTGAACCCCATGACTGTCTTTTTTGCATTCTTTATATTATAAACAAAGAGCCATTTTTAATGTATAATATCAAATGAAGTTTGAGCCTAAATGGATAGCATGGGAAATAACCAGAAGGTGCAATCTTCACTGTATTCACTGCCGTTCTTCATCAGAAGAAATTGTAAGGCAGCATCCTGATCTTTCAACTGAGGAATGTCTGGCAGTAATAGATGATATAACTTCCTATGCAAAACCTGTTCTGGTGCTTACAGGTGGTGAGCCACTTTTGAGAAATGATCTTTTTGAAATAGCAGAATACGGAAATAAGAAGGGTTTAAGGGTCTGCCTTGCTACAAACGGAACTCTTATTAATGATGAAATCTGTAAAAAAATGAAAGATGCAGATATTAAGATGGTTTCTCTCAGTCTTGATGGTCATAGTGAAGAAGTTCATGATAATTTTCGTCAACAAAAAGGAGCATTCCAGGCAACAGTGAATGCTGCAAAGCTTTTGAAAAGATATGAAATACCTTTTTTAATAAACTCATCTTTTACAAAGAGAAATCAGCATACAATTCCTGATGTTTACAAACTATCAAAGGAACTCGGGGCAGTAGCATGGTATATGTTTATGATAATTCCCACAGGAAGAGCTGAAGAAATTGTTAATGAACTCATAAGTGATGAAGATTATGAAAGGATACTTAACTGGCATTTTGATATGGAGAAAGATGAAAAGGAGATTCTTGTAAGACCGACATGTGCACCACAGTATTACAGAATCATTGTGGAGAGGTCAAAAAAGGAAGGTGTAAAGTTTGAAAGAAGGTCACTCAAATTTTCTACAGGTGGAGCCAAGGGTTGCGTGGCAGGACAGTTAATCTGCCTTATAAATGTTGATGGAGATGTCATGCCATGCAGTTATTTTCCTCTTCCAGCAGGCAATATAAAAGAGAAGTCATTTCGGGATATATGGGAAGGCTCTAAACTGTTTCACGATTTAAGAAATTTTTCTTCTTACAAAGGTCGTTGTGGAGTATGTGAATATGTTAATGTCTGTGGAGGATGCAGAGCAAGGGCATATTGCCTGAAAGGTGATTACATGGAAGAGGACCCTTATTGTAGATATATTCCGAGGAGGTATATGTGAGGGATGCATTTCTTTTAGCCTGCAGGGGTGTGAGACCTTCCTATACTCCTGTATGGTTTATGAGGCAGGCTGGAAGATACATGTCAGAGTATCAGAGAATCAGGCAGAAGTACGATTTTCTTACTATGTGTAAAATACCTGAAATTGTTGTTGAGGTTACAATGCAGCCTGTAAGAATTTTAAATGTTGATGCTGCAATTTTGTTTTCTGATATTCTTATTCCTCTTGAGGCAATGGGTTTGAAAATAGAATTCAGGGAGGAAGAAGGACCAGCTGTTTATCCAGTTATAAGAAGTACTCCAGAGCTGTCAGTTTTAAAAGAAATAGAGATTGAATCAGTAGATTTTGTTTTTAAAGCTATTAAATTATTAAAAAATGAGCTTGCTGTTCCACTGATAGGTTTTTCTGCATCACCTTTTACTCTGGCAACATATATTATTGAAGGAGGCAGCTCAAAAGACTTTGTTAATACCAAAAGATTTATTTTTTCTGAACCTGCAGGTTTTCACCAGTTTATGAATATTCTTACAGAATCACTTTCAATCTATCTTGGGGAGCAGATAAAAGCAGGAGCAGATGCTATTCAGATATTTGATACATGGGCTGGGATTCTTTCTCCATATGATTATGAAATATTTTGCAAGCCCTATTTAAAGAAAATTATTGGATTTTTGAAAAAAAGTGTACCAGTAATTTATTTCAGTTCCAACACAGCAGGACTTCTCAAGCATATTTATGAGCTGGAAGCAGATGTTGTAAGTATTGACTGGAGGATTGATATCAAGGATGCTTCTTATTTTTTAAATAACCAGCCCCTGCAGGGCAATCTTGATCCGTTAATACTTTTAGGTAGTGAGGATGAACTTTTCAAAAGAGTAAAGGATATTTTAATGGGTGGCAGAAATGCACGCTCTCATATTTTCAATCTCGGACATGGTGTTAACATTAACACATCTGTTGACAGGCTGAAAAAACTGGTTGATTTTGTTCATGAATTCAGAGGCGATTAAATGCTCAGGATAGGAGTTTTGGCATCTGGAAGAGGCTCAAATTTTCAGGCAATAATTGATGAGATTGAGGCTGGAAGCCTTCCAGCAAAGATAGAGATTCTTATAGTTGACAATCCCGAGGCTTATGCAATAAAAAGAGCAGAAAAACATAAAATCCCTTATCTTTATATAAATCCCGAAGATTTTCCAACAAAGGAGGCCTTTTATGAAAAAATAAGGGATGAGTTAATTCTGAGAGAAGTTGAGCTTGTAGTCTTGGCAGGATTTATGAGAATTGTTAAAAAACCTTTGCTTGATGCATTTCCAATGAGGATTATAAATATTCATCCTGCACTTCTTCCTTCTTTTCCCGGGCTTCATGCACAAAAACAGGCAGTAGATTACGGAGTTAAAATAAGCGGATGCACAGTTCATTTTGTTGATGAAGGAGTTGATTCAGGTCCTGTAATTATTCAGGCAGCTTTGCCAGTTCATCCTGATGACAGTGAGGACACTCTTTCAGAGAGAATTCTTAAGCTTGAGCACAAGATTCTTCCTGAAGCAATAAGACTTTTTGCCCAGGGAAAGCTCAGGATTGAAGGGAGAAAAGTGAAGATTTTAAATTACAGCCTTCCAAATAAATATTTTGCAAACCCGGAGATAGAAAGATGAGAACTTCAGATGTTAAAAGACAGACAGTAAGACCAACTCCTGCTGTGGTAAGAAAAGCTATTTTTGATATTCTCAAGAATATTGAAGCAAAGACTTTTGTTGATCTTTATGCGGGAAAGGGATTTGTTGGAACAGAGGCACTTAAAAGGGATGCTCAAGAGGTTATATTTGTGGAAAAGGATCCTGTTTTGTGTATTTTTATAAAAAATTTTTTGCAGAAAAAGAAACTTTCCAAGAGAGCAAAAGTTTATAATATGGATGCTGTTTCATTTCTTCAGGATACTTCAAAAAAATATGATATAATTTTTGCTGATCCTCCATATGAATCAGGTGAACTTGAGAGAATTTTCAGAATATTTGAAAAAAAGGAAATTTTAAAAGAAGATGGAATTTTGATATTACAGCACAGTAAAAAAGAATCATTGAAGGAGAAACTGAAGGATTTGAAGATAGATAAATGTTACAGATATGGTGATACTCTTTTAACAGTTTACAGGAGGTGCCGATGAAAAAGGAAGGTTTACGAGTTGGAGTTTATCCCGGGACATTTGATCCAATAACAAATGGACATCTTGATGTTATAAAAAGGGCTCTTAAGATTTTTGATGAACTCATAATTGCTGTTGCGGTTTCAAGTTATAGAAAGAAACTTCTATTTACAGTTGAAGAAAGGGTTGATTTTATTCGGGAAACCACAAAAGGTCTAAAAAATTTAAAAATAGAAGTTTTTGACGGATTGTTAGCGGATTTTATAAAACAAAAAAAGGCTACAGCTATTATCAGAGGATTGAGAGCTGTTTCTGATTTTGAGTTTGAGTTTCAGCTTGCACATGCCAACCGCAGGATTTTTAAGGAAGCGGAAACAGTGTTTTTGATGCCCAGCGAGGAGTACTCTTTTCTTTCATCAAGTCTTGTTAAAGAGGTTGCATACTTTGGAGGCTCTGTAAAAAATCTTGTTCCACCAGTTGTTGAAATCGCTCTTAAGAAGAAATTTCAGGAATAGCTATTCTGTGAATTTTTTAAAAAGGATAGATGCGTTTGTTCCGCCAAAACCAAAAGAATTTGTTAAGGCATATCTGACTTCCTTTTTTCTTGCCTTATAAGGTACATAATCAAGATCACATAGAGGATCGGGATTGTCAAGATTGATTGTTGGAGGAACAATATTTTCATAAACACTCAGCACTGTGAAAATTGCTTCAACACCTCCTGCTGCACCGAGGAGATGTCCTGTCATAGACTTTGTTGAACTGACACAGAGTTTATAAGAATGTTCACCGAAAACAGTTTTTATTGCCTGAGTTTCAAGTTCATCTCCCTGTTTTGTGCTTGTTCCGTGAGCATTGATATAGTCTATTTCCTCCGGAGGGACACCTGCATCATTTAATGCTAATTTCATACATCTTGCACCACCCTCTCCATCCGGAGAAGGTGCGGTTATGTGATAGGCATCACAGCTCATTCCGTATCCAGCTATTTCAGCATAGATACGAGCTCCTCTTTTTAAAGCATGTTCAAGATTTTCAAGAATGAGAAGTCCGCATCCTTCTCCCATAACAAAACCATCTCTGTCAACATCAAATGGTCTGCTTGCTTTCTCTGGCTCATCATTTCTTGTTGACAGTGCCCTCATTGCAGCGAAAGCTGATACTGCAAGAGGAGTTATAACAGCCTCTGTGCCTCCAGCAATCATTATATCAGCATCTCCGTATTGAATAATTCTGTAAGCTTCACCAATTGAGTGATTTCCTGATGCGCATGCTGTACTGATAGCAATATTCGGTCCTTTTATTCCGTACTTTATGGCAATTTGTCCTCCTGCAAGATTTGCAATAACCATAGGAATGAAAAAAGGAGTTATTCTTTTCCATCCCTTTTCAAGTAATACCTTATGGTAGGCTTCAATTACAGGCAGACCTCCAAGTCCTGAACCTATAACTATACCTGTTCTTTCAGCAACCTCCGGAGAGATTTTAAGCTGTGCATCCTGAAGTGCCATTTCCACAGTAGCCATTGCAAAATGGATAAATCTATCCATTTTCCTTGCTTCTTTAGGATCAATGTAGTTTGTAGGTTCAAATCCTTTAACTTCAGCTGCAATTCTCACAGGATAGTCCTTTGCATCAAAATGTGTGATGTAACCAACTCCTGATTTGCCTTCAATTAATGCTCGCCAGGAGGATTGAAGATTGAGACCGAGCGGGGAAATCATTCCCATCCCGGTCACAACAACTCTTCTTTTATTCATAACTTATGCCTGATCTGTCCTGTTTTTGATGTACTCAATAGCGTCCTTAACCTTGCTTATTTTTTCTGCATCCTCATCAGGAATTTCAATTCCGAAAGCCTCTTCAAATGCCATCACAAGTTCAACTGTATCAAGAGAGTCTGCTCCAAGATCCTCAACAAAAGATGCCTCAGGAGTTACCTGAGAAACTTCAACCCCAAGCTGTTTTGCTATAATTTCTCTTACTTTTTCCTCTACCATTATTTACCTCCTTGTTTCTTTTTTACATGTACATCCCACCATTTACATGAATAACCTGACCGGTTATATATCCAGATTCTGGCAAAGCCAGAAATATTATAGCATTTGCAACATCCTGAGTTGTGCCAAATCTTCCAAGCGGAATTGATTTCAGCATCTCCTCTTTAATTTTTTCAGGTAATTGCTCTGTCATTGCGGTTTGTATAAAGCCAGGGGCGACTGCATTAACTGTTATTCCACGCGATGCGTACTCCTTTGCAAGAGTTTTGGTGAGCCCAACAAGCCCGGCTTTTGAAGCTGAGTAGTTAACCTGTCCGGGATTTCCTGTAAAAGCAACAACTGATGCAATGTTTATGATTCTTCCATATCTTATTTTTGACATGATTTTGACAGCTTCTCTTGAGCATAAAAAAGCTCCTTTCAGGTTCACATCAAGCACAGCATCCCATTCTTCATCTTTCATTCTTAAAAGAAGATTATCCCTTGTTATTCCAGCATTGTTTATTAAAATTTCTATTTTTGAGAATTTTTTTAAAGCCTCTTCAAAAAGTAATTTTATGTCTTCTGCTTTTGACACATTTGCTTTAATCCCTAAAGTTTCAACTCCAAACCGGGATTTGATATCTTCTGCTGCTATTTTAACACTACCTTCATCTATATCAACAATTACAATATTAACCCCTCTTCTGGCAAATTCCTCAGCAGTTGTTCTTCCAATTCCCCTTGATGAGCCTGTTATTACTGCTGTTTGTCCTTTCATGATTTCCTCCTTAAGGATTCTCTAAGAATTGAATTATAAAAAAAATTTATCCAAAAATTCCACCCAGCCAACAGCATGATAACTATGATATAATATTTTTTTAACAATGTATTACATAGGAGTTGACATAGGTGGAACAAATATTAAAATTGGGGTTATATCCTCAGATTGGGAAATTATTAAATTATGTAAATTTCAAACAGGCAACAATCCTCTGGAAAATATTCTAAGGGAAGTAGATAGCATTTTGCTTGAATATGAAATTAAAGGGATAGGAATTGGAGTTGCTGGTGTTGTGGACAGGGAAGGTAATGTTATTAAATCACCCAATATTCCATTTTTCAACAATTTTCCTCTATTTAAAAAGTTAAAGGACAGATACACTGTTAACATAAAAGTAGAAAATGATGCCACAGCTGCAGCCACTGCTGAAGCTTTGTTTGGAGAGGGGAAAAACTGTCAGAGTTTTATTTTGCTTACACTTGGAACAGGAATTGGTGGAGGTTTATGGTTTAATGGAAAGCAGGCAGAGTTTCCCATGGAGGTGGGTCACATGAGTATTGATTATCAGGGAAGGCTTTGCAGTTGTGGCAATACAGGATGTCTTGAGGTTTATGCCTCTGCAAAGGCAATTAAAAGTAATTTGATTGAAAAAATTGAAAAGGGACAGGAAAGCAATATCAAAGCTTTCTATGAAGGTAATTTTTACAAGGTAAGTTCAGAAGATATATACAGAATGGCGATGGAAGGTGATTCTTTATGCAGAGAAGTGCTTAAAGACGCAGGCAGGGCATTAGGTGCAGGTATTGCAAATTTGATAAACATATTTGCTCCTGAAAAAATCATTCTAACAGGTGGGCTTTCCAGAGCAGTAAATATTTATATTGAAATAGCTATTCAGAATGCTAAAAAGAAGGCATTAAACGGGATTGGAGAGAATGTTAAAATTGTTCAGTCCAGTTTTGTTGACAGAGGCGGAGTTTTGGGTGCTGTTGCTTTGTTAAGGGATCAATGCAAAATATAAGAAATTTTGCAATAATTGCTCATATAGACCATGGAAAATCTACTCTTGCAGACAGGCTCCTTGAGGCAACAGGTGCTGTTAAACTTGATGGTAAAATGGGGCAGATTCTTGATTCAATGGATCTTGAAAGAGAAAGGGGTATTACCATCAAGGCTCACGCTGTAAGGCTAAATTACAGAGCTCGGGATGGACAGATGTACATTTTAAATCTTATTGATACTCCAGGTCATGTTG
>CAZDXM010000030.1:0-3784 GCA_964509535.1 uncultured Thermodesulfovibrio sp.
AAAATGAACAAATTCTTTTTTGCTTTTTCTGTTATATCCCTCTACAATGTTTGTTGGTATAGATAAAGCTGCCCTCCTAATTTGCGATGTTAAGGTAAATTTCTCATCCAAAGGAAATTTAGCGGTTATCTCATATATCAATAATGCAAGTTTATGTGCTTTCTGCCATACAATAAGATTTCTATAATTTGCCATCTATAAATTCTATCAAAATCTTCAGCCTTCAGCCTATTGCCTTAAGCCTTGTTAGCGGTCGCAAACCCTTTTAAATGAGGTCATGTTTCCTACAGACCCCCTATTTTTTCCCCTTATTTTTCAATGAGTTACAAGAAGGGTTCTGCAAATTTTTCATCAATTTTTTACTTACGGTGATATTGCAAACCCTTGATATTCCTTGATTTTGTATCATAAGCAAATCAAGATTTTTCAATGGTTTATAAAGTTTAGTTGCCAAAATATTGATGATATTAGATTTTTGGGATTTCAGATTCGGAAGGAGTAAGAGGGAGATTCTTCGCCTTCGGCTCATAATGACAGAAAAGAAGTTCAGAAGGACAGAAAATAGGCTCAGAATGACAGAAAGGAAGTGCAGAAGGACAGAGAAAGAGAGAACAATAATTCGTCTTGTCAAAGAGCAATTTTTATAAATTAAATCAAAATTTTCATATTTCTGTCAACTATAAAAAAACTTCTACTCCGTCTGGAATTCTGGCTCCACAGCCCAAAACTGCTACAAGAGAATCCTTTGAAAGTGGATAGATTCTTACATCGTCATATCTTGGATGAATTATCTGCCTTATCTCATTCTTTAATGTTTTAATTTCCTGCCAAGTTAAAACACAGTAAAAAACAGAGTATTGAATATGTAAACCTCTTCCTTTCATTATTCTATAAATTCTTGCAAGTCTTTTTTCATCGGCTATGTCATAACAGACAAGATAGGGCGACTTCATTTTCTTACATCCTTTATAATCTCAAAAAGTTCATCAATGGCTGCTTCAACAGTCTTGGTGAAATTTTCTCTTCTTGATTCGAATCTGTCAATTATCTGTTTTATTCCGACTTCAGTAAGTTCTCCATTTTGAATCCCTAATTTTGATGATTGAAAAAATTTAATTGTTTGAAAATCTGCCTCTGGTTCAAAAATCATGGATAGGTCAAGTAAAAGTCCGAAATTTACTCTTCTGTGAATTATTCCTAAATGGATATCTAAGCCGGATTGAATTATTCTTCCTGTAATTATTGCTCTAAGAAAGTTTTCAATTATGTCTTTTACCATAATCCAGTTTGATTGAAACTCTTCGCTATTGTCGGAGTCAAGTATTTGGTGTCTTTGACTGAATTTTTTTATTATAAATTGATAATTTCCTTCTCCAATCTCACAGGTAAAACTGAATCTTTTAAACAACTCTTTAAGAATCTGAATCTGCATTATGGACCTTTTTGTATATATCCATTTCTTATATCGCATCATTGTTTCTTTTGATTGTAAAATGAGTCTTTGTTCTTTGTAATGTATTGGAAGTTTATGATTGTATGGCAATAACAAAGCTTTCTCTGTTTTGTCTGAAGCTATGAAAAGCACGGGTATTTTATTTTCTGCACAAAGAATTATAGAGTTTGCATCAATTCTTACATTGCCTATTATCACCACTTTGTCAATTGTGCGAATTGGAACTCTCATCGGTGCTTTTTTACGAGAAGTTATTAAAAAAGAAGGACCGTCACTGTGCACAGTAATTTTATTTCTTTTTTCAACAAGATACAGAGACTTTTTCATCAAGTATCCTCCTTGCAAGGGCTCTAACAGTTTCTCTTATTTTCTGTCTTTCTTGCTGAGCCCATTCTTCATAGAGAGGATAAAAATTTTTCCTTCCTGATTTTTTGAGATATACTCCACCTGTGGTTTCATCTTTCATGAAATCTCTTTTGGAGAGTTCATTTTTTTTGAAAATTTCATAAACGAATCTATCAACATCAACCCTGAAAAGTTCTACAATATCACAGGCAAGGGATTCTCTTCCGTATTCAAATTGATGATAAAAACCAATTGTAGGGTCAAGTCCTATAGATTGAATTTCTCTTACTGCTTCGTAATGAAGCATGGTATAGCAAAGGCTAAGCATAGCATTAATAGGGTCTTTGGGAGGTCTTCGTGTTCTTTTTTCAAAACCATAGGAGTCAGGATAAAGCTTTGTATAAACTGAAAAATATACTGCTTGGGATGAACCTTCAATTCCTCTTAGGGAGTCAATTGAAGTTGCGTTTTTAACTAAATCTATTTTGTTTATAAGGCTTTGTATAGACTGTTGAGCATCCATTGAGAGAATTGGTTTAATATTGGGTATCTCTTTTAAAAAATCAAGTTGAGAATAGATTTTTCCTTCAATAAATTCTTTTGCAATAGTTAGTGCGAATTCATTTATGGATTTTTCATACTGTTTTACTCTTAATAAACCATTGTTATGCATCGGTCCATAAATTGCACCTATGTATTTGAGCCTGCCAGTGAAAAATATTATCGTGACATTGTTTTTAATCAATTTATGGATTACACTTGTTTCAATGTTTACATTTCCAACTATTACAAATCTTTTAAGGGGTGCAATGGGGAGACTTCCTGTTTTTTTACCCTTTGAGTAAAAAACAATGGAGTTTCCGTCTGTTTTTATTTTTATTTCCCTTTGGTCTATAAATACTGTGCCCATTTTAGCCTATGTAAAAATATTTTGGGTCCTTTGGTGGTAATGCGATTCCAAGAGTGTGAATCTGACTATGTCCATCAATTCTGAATATGTGAAACCTGTCTTCATAGAGGTTTATCATTCTCTTAAGCTTACTTGTTATGAATTTGAGTTCCTCATTCAAGAGAAAAAATTCATAAACTGAACGCTGTCCTCCTGTGCTGTAATTTTTGAGAAAATGTCTTACCTTTGCAAGCCTTCTTTCATCAGTAATGTCATAAGCTATGATGTATAGAATTCTCATTTTTTATTTTATTTTGTTTTTGCTTAGCAGAGAAACAAAAACAATATTGCTGAAATATTGTTTGTCTGATTTAGTGCTTCAACTATGTAGATTTGATTATTTCATATTTTCCCAAGCCAAAGCTTGTGCCTTTGCCTATGTGTAGGATTTCTCCTGCTCTTAAGTAGGGCATGAAGGGAGTAATGTCTCCCTCATAGGTAATTTCTCCAATAACTCCACCAAGCTTCATTCTGGTTTCCTGCCTTGTGGAATACCGTTCCCAGTCATACCAACGGGTATTATTACTTACAATTTTAACCCTTTCAGCTTTTTCAATTAGAGATTTTGCATCAATTTGAAGTAATTCTTTTTTGTAGTGAAAATAATAAAGAAGTGTAAGCCTTCTTATAATTGAACGAATAATTATATGAAATTCAAGAGTATCAATAAGACTACGGTTGTATTTTATTCGGATAGGAGTAAGAGCTTTCAATTTTAAAAATGAGGCGGATTCGACATTATCCAAAGAGATTGTCTTTTCTTCGGTAGATGTTGAATCTAATAGCCTAAATTTTCCTTTTCTTTTGCCAATTCCTGTCTTGCCTAATTCTTTTATTGTAGAAATGAAGAGGGGTTCATAGGGGATTGCATTACCAATAAGTATTATATTGAATCGGATTTTTTCTCCAGATAAAAAAGTATTTTTCCTTTCATAGGGAGGTTCAAAAACAAAGGGATGGGGAACTTTTTCGTATTTATTCATGTTGAAGATTTTTGCTTCGCTATTACCAACTGTTTCAAAAACATAGGCATATAT
>CAZDXM010000031.1:0-4993 GCA_964509535.1 uncultured Thermodesulfovibrio sp.
GTGGAGATAAAGGATTAATATTCGTATCAATAAACTATAACAGGATGGTAATATCAACAAAGACAGGTAAGTCCTATACAGACAGAGGAACAACAGAATTTGTATTTAAGATAGGAGATAAGGGACCGAAGGTCTACAGCATGAAGTTTCCTTTGATATTTGGATTAAGTGATGCAGGAAATGTTGCAACTGGAGTAGTTAGGACAGTTTCACAGGATAAAGTACTGGTTGTGGATGATAAAGGCAATGTAGATACTAAACCTCTTGATGAGGCAGTTAAAATAATGAAAGAAGAAAGTATCTCAGAAGTTCAATCAGGCACTTTTACTTTGGAGACAAAGGAAATATCACAGGGAATATTGCGCTTCATGCATTGTTTTGGTTTCGTTTTTGAGGATAATATTAGAACTGACGGAATACCACCAGCCTATGGTGGAACATATGATAACTATGATGTTTATCTTGAAATCAATTTGCTATTTTTAAATAGTGGAGTTTCTGCTGTTGACCTTGGAATAAAGAATATTAATGATATTAAGGAAGTGCCTGCAACGGGTTATACCTCCCAACCTATTCCAGTCCAAGGAAATATTGGACGTGCATATGCTTTAAAATTAGCTAATGGTAAGTATGCTATCATAGAGATTGTAAGTTTTACATTAATTTCTTCAAGTCCATTACATACAAAGGCAACCTTCAGGTATAAATATCAACCTGATGGGTCAAGGAAGTTTTAGGGAGGTAAACTTCTATGAAAAAATTTTTTAGTATAACTTTATCTTTTGCTTTAACTTGTTTGTTGATATCAAACACTTTAGCAGAAGAAAAAGATATAAAGAAGGCGACAGAAAAATTTAGCAAAGAACTTAGCCCTGGAATATCTCTTGGATTAAGCTTAGCGACAGCGATAGCAGAAGAAAAAGATATAAAGGAGGGTCTTAAAAAATTTAGTAGAGATGATTTAATGCTGAAAATATTGGGAGAGTATGAAAAACTTTGGACTGGACAACTTGAGGGTGAAGCATATATAGTGCAAGCAGGAGAGAA
Organism: uncultured Thermodesulfovibrio sp.; assembly: GCA_964509535.1. Classification (GTDB taxonomy): domain Bacteria; phylum Nitrospirota; class Thermodesulfovibrionia; order Thermodesulfovibrionales; family Thermodesulfovibrionaceae; genus Thermodesulfovibrio. Next base: position 1,048 of record CAZDXM010000031.1, read on the forward strand.
GGTGAAAAAGGTTGTTGAGATTACTCAGAACATCTCAACCTTTGCTACTAATCTTGGCGAAGGTAAGTACGATGAAGCATTATTTACCGCCATTGATACAGCAGTCAATATTGTTGACCATCCCGTAATTAAAGCAACATGGGCTGCCTGTAAATTAACATATGAGTCTCACAAGCTGGTGCAAGAAACAGGCGCTGAACTTGAGATTGAACAACTCTATAGCATAGTTAACAGAGATAGAATGATGGTGGGAATTCAGGACCCGCAAGCAGATCAACCAAAACTTATACCTGAAAATTCTCAAACTGTGGATTACTTTTTTAACAAATACCTTATAACTGATGATAGAGTTCGTGGCTTGGTAAAAACATATGTGAAAAAGGTTTTAGGTGAGGAATGGCCCGAGCAAACCTGGGGTGAATGGCTTTCAAGCTTAAAAGCAATTGGTTCTGGAGTTGATACACAAAGAAGTTACGAGATTGAAGCTCTTTCTACAGAGTTTAGAAACAAAGCTCGGACTTGGATTATAAGGTTGATAAAAGATTTAAATAAACAGGTAAAGGTTGCTTGGGCACAGGCAAGGTTGAGACAAGAAATGGTAGAGTTCCAAAATTTTGCAAAGCGTTTTTCAGTTTTTGAAAAGGACTTGCCAAGATTGTTTGAAGAATTTAAAAAGTTAAAACAATATCGTCAAGAACTACCAAAGTATAAAGAATACTTGACTAACAGTCCAAAGGCGCTTGAGGAAGCAAGGGCAAATTTAGCAAAGAATAAAATTAAAGAGGTAAGAAAGGCAATAGAAGATTGGAAATTACTCCTTATACACGCAGAAAGTGCTTCTTCCTTAATCGGTGAAAAGGATTTATCAAAGTCTCTTTTAAAAGAACTTAAAAAATGGTGGGAATTGGAAAAGGAATATAATAAAGCATTACCTAAATACTATGATGAAATTAATGAACAAGCAACTCATGGTTCTTATGAAAAAAATATTAGTTATTATCAAACCTATTTTGCACCCATCATTAAACCTTATCCTTTTAAAAAAGATATTGAGAATTTCAAAGAGAAACTTTTAAGTGCATTAAATTCAGGAGAAATTGCTGATCCATCAGAAAGATTTCAAGGTTATTCCCGGAAAGCAGAGGAAATAATCAATAAGTGGCATATACAAATAAATGACATAAACAGTCACTACTCAAAAATAGAAGAAGAAATGAAAAAAGTAAATGAAAATTTAAGAGAAAGAATAGCATACTTAGAAGACATACTTTCGAAAGGGCATTATCAAAAAGGGGAATATTCTAGAATTATTTCAGAAATCAATGACATTCGTGCATCTATGGAGATCGCAAGTAAAACTTTTGAAGAAACTAAATGGACTACAATGGAAATTTATTCTTCAGGTAGTAGGCAACTTTCTGAAATCTACAATGCCTTTGAAAATTTAAGAAAAACTCGTCAAGAACAATTTTGGCAACTAATTACATTAGCATCTGAGATGTTTTCCATTCTTCCCATAAAATATGTCACTGGTTATGGAGAGCGCTATATTTACTTTAAAGTTCTGACTATAAAGCATCCTCTTTCTGAACATGAATACGATTTCACTGAAGAATATATTTCTGCTCTTAATAGCTATATGGATTTGCAAAAAGAAATGTATATATCTCCAAAACCAATAACTGCACATTTTTCTTATCAATTACCTGATACTATTAGAGCTTATGCATCAGAAATCTCATCTAAAAAACCTGATATATATGATCTTATTCAAAGATTAAATTCATTGATTTATTCATGGCAAGAAGCTGTTGAAAGATGGAAGCGTTTTCCAAAGTTAACGGAAGAGGATTTTAACCAAATTTTAGTTCTTGTTAAACCAAAAATTGAAACTATTGACCGGACGGATGTTAATATAGATAAAGTAAAAGAGGAGATAGAGATTATAAATAGAGCTGTTGAAAATATGCCATCATTGATAGAAAGAACAAAAGAGAAAATGAGGATGGTTATAAGTCTCGTAGATAGAGAATCAGAAAATAGGGAAAAAGATTCTTTCTGGCTTTTGCAAAAGGCTAATCAAGTAGAGAATTTCTTAAAAAAGCTGGTAGAAATAGGAGTGATTAGCGAAATTCCAGCTGGCGGCAAATATGAATTTGCATTACCTCTTGGACAGGATAATATGTTGATTATCACCGATAAAAATACTTATATAAGTCATTATGCAACAAATCAAGAGTTAGATAATTTTAAGAGAAGAATAATCAATGAATGGAGTAAATTTGATCTTATGAATTTTATGCAAAGGTATACACCGAATGCTTATCAAGATCTGATGAATTATTTACAGAGTATTAAACCAGCTGAAGATGAAAATTATATTCCTCGTTTTACGAATAAACGACCTGTTTATAAGGGTAAATTGGAAAAAGCTGAATCTTTAATTAAAAAGATAAAATTTGATGCAGATGATAAAACATTTGAAGAATCACTTCGTGAAATAGACAGTTTAATTCCCCTTATCCCAGCAATTGTAGTAAAATCAGATAAATATGTTGCTGGATGGAAATATGATGAAAATTTGCTTTCAAGTTATAGTTCTGATTTTGAAAGCCCTTTAGGGAAAAAATATGCGGAAGTCACTAAGGCAATACATAAATTGATAGATGATAGAACAGGCTTTAAGATTGAAGAACGTGAAAGACCAAATAGAGAAAGGGCAGAGCAAGAATCATTGAAAGCACAAGAAGAATTAAGGAAAAAACAGGAAGAAGAGATGCTTGCTGCTATTCGTAAACAAGAAGAAGAAAGAGCACGTATATCCGCTCAAATAGAGCAGATAAAAAATTTTTATAATCAATTTAAATTTGCTTACGAATCAAGAAATGACCCTTTACTTATGAGCTATATAAGTGATGATTGGTCTGCAGGAGACGGGACAACTTTATCGGATTTGCAGGTTCATTTTAGTAGGATTTTTAGAAGGTTTGACCAAATTAAATTTAATATCCAGAATCTAAGAATTGAACCCTATCATGCTCAGCCTGGCACGATGTTCACGATGTTAGTAACATATGATGTCGTAATTACGAGCAGAATATTTCAGAGAAATCTCAAACACGAAGAAAAATCAAGCGTAACTGAGCTGGTTGGAATTGACAAGTCTGGGAAGATAAAAATAATTAGAACTTTAAGTGGAAGATTTTGGTATATAGAATAAAAATCTATTTTTAAAAAGGAGAGTCGTATGAGAAAACTAATTATTTCATTAACTTTATTTTTACTATTATTTTCATTCCAAAATAATTCATACGCATCAGGAAACAAAATTGAAAAGGATAGCAAATTGCCACAGGAATTGATCGTCAGGAATAAAATAAAGGAAACTTTAGATGCTCTTATTAATGCATATACAAGTAAAAATTTAGGAGTTTTTATGTCTCTTATAGCAGAAGACTTTACAATGGATAAATCAATCTTTGAAGACAAGATAAGAAGAGACTTTAGACTATACCATAATATTGCAATACGATATAGTATAAACAACATAACTTTTAACGATTCAAAGAAAATGGCATATGTATCATTAAATTTTACAATTAGATATGATAAAATCAGGACAAATAAATCCTTCAAAAAAGATTCAACTACTGAACTTATCTTTAAAGATGTAGATGGACAATTTAAACTATACATCATGAAAAAGCCATTTATGTTTGGTATAAGCAAGAAATATTAAATTGAAACTTCAGAAAAGATACTAAAATTCTGAATTAGTTTGATGCTTTTCAATTCTTTCAGGATAACAGAAAATGAAAGAATTTATTTTTTTCTATATCTCTCACCCCGTGACATTGAATACTTTTGAATGATAATATAAATTAATCTTAGGGCATCAAGGGTATTAAATGGATAAAAAAACACTTATTGAATGGGATAAAAAATA
>CAZDXM010000032.1:0-1909 GCA_964509535.1 uncultured Thermodesulfovibrio sp.
GTAAAAGGATCGCCGAACATAAAAATCCATACATGCCAGGCAGTAAAAATATAACCTGTTATGTAATAAAAGCAGAGGATAAAGGAGAATTAAATCAGGGTTTCATTGAAAAAATTCAACTGAAGATAAACAGAATACTTAAAACTAAACTTGATGAAGATACTGCAAATGTATTAATTGCTATGACAACAGGATACAGATATGAAATATCAGAAAAAATTCGGCAAGATTTTCAAAAAACAGGACTTATTCATCTTTTAAGCATATCAGGTGCGCATTTCAGCCTCCTTTTTACTGTATCATTTTTCTTTTTCAGATTCATCCTGAAGCATCTGCCATACAATTTGATTGTTTATCTAACCCTTCATATAAAGCCTTCACAGCTTGGTATCCTGCTCTGCTTTCCTGTTCTTTTTGGCTATTTTCTTATTGTTCAGCCAAATTATCCTTCTACAAGGGCATTTCTGATGGCAAGTTTTTTTATGCTCGGTGTTCTTACAGAAAGGAAATCCATCTGGATAACCACATTAAGCATTGCATGTTTTTTAATTCTTATCTTAGAGCCAGAAGCAGCTACTGATTTATCCTTTCAATTGAGTTTTTTAGCAACTGCAGGAATTGGTTTTGTAACTGATATATATAAAAGCTATTTTATAAAAAACAAAGGCAACAAAATCCTCTGCTATCTAATTTTGAGCCTCCTTATCAGTCTTTCTGCAACCCTGATAACAGCACCCGTGGTAATCTACAGGTTTCATTATCTGTCAATCATAAGCCCTCTGTCAAATTTAACAGCAGGATTAATCATTGGAGGAGTGCTCTTCCCTCTGAATATTTTATTTATAGCATTGTATCTTATTTCAGGCATTTATCCTTTCCCTGATTTGATTAACTCAATTGCGGGAGTTTCTTTCTGGCTTATGAATAAGCTTTCTTCATTTGAATTTTCTTCAATAAGCATTTCTGCCATTGCACCTGGAGTTGTTGCAATTTTTTATCTTTCAATATTTGCTGGAATTTTCAGTTTTTATGTTATGAAGGGTAATATTAAAAAATTTTTCTATGGTTTTTCAGTGCTTCTCATATTTTTTGGTATCTTTTTGCTTTTTGTTTTAACAAAAGAGGATAAAAATTCTGTCAAAATAACATTTCTTGACACAGGTCAGGCAGACTCTACAGTAATTGAAACCCCTCAGGGTGTTTTTCTTGTTGATACAGGAAGGACTGGCTTTGAAGCTGAACACTTTCTTAAAGCAAAATCTGTGAAAGAGCTGAATGCTGTCATAATAACTCATGAACAGAAAGATCATGCTGGAGGATTTAAAAAAATTAAAGAAATCTTTAATGTAAAAGAAATATGGGACAATGGTTACATAATCTATAATATTGAAAATCAGAGCCCTATAAGACATCTTGAAAGAGGAGATGTGCTGAAAGCAGGCAACTGTGAATTCAGCATTTTGCATCCATATAAGGAATTTTATGTTCCATCCCTTTCAAAGGATAGTAATGAATTAAGCATGATCTTCGGTTTTAGATGTTTTAAAAATAAATATCTATTTACATCAGATGCTGGAACACAGGCACTGCAGAGCATACCTGTTAAATACTTAAAGTCAGATATAGTGAAAGTACCTCATCATGGTAGCAGATATTCATTTTTTGAAGATTTTTATGAGTTTGCCTCTCCAAAAATCTGCATAATAAGTGCAGGAATGGGAAATCCATACAGGCATCCTCACCCAGAAGTAATTGAATATCTGAAGACAACATGCAGAATTTACCGCACTGATATTGATGGAGCTATCCAGATAAAAGAATTTCCTGATGGTGAACTTCACATAAAAACATTTGAAGACAGTAAGCTCAAACCTTACAGAGAGTTAGAAAATTTAAAAAAACTTTTTAT
>CAZDXM010000033.1:0-3901 GCA_964509535.1 uncultured Thermodesulfovibrio sp.
CTTTTATTAAATGCTTACAATTTTCAACAAAATCCTTTATGCTCCACAATGCACGTGATAGAACAATATCAAATTTCTTTTGAATATCTTCAGCCTTTGCCTGAAAAACCTCTACATTATTAAGGTTTAGCCTTTTTTTCAGATTTTTTAAAAATGCTACCTTCTTCCATGATGATTCAATCAAAGTCACAGTTAACAGAGGGTTAACAATTGCAAGAGGAACTCCCGGAAATCCAGCACCTGAACCAACATCAGCTACTTGAGCGGGTCTGTTTGGAATAAAGCTTAAATATAAAAGGGAGTCAATGAAATGTTTAACAATTATTTCTCTTTCATCCTCTATTGAAGTAAGACTGTAAGCCCTGTTCCATTTTTTTAGTTCCTTAAGATACACAATAAATTTATCAATTATGTTATCTGAAAAATTTTCTTCAATCCCCTTAAAATACAAAGGGGAGTATTGCAAACACTGTTTTAAAAATTCCTTTAATTTTTGCAAAGTTTTTGTCTTTCTCTGTCTTTTATTCCTTTCTGTATTGCTACCATGAGTATTGATATTGCCGCAGGCGTTACTCCTGGAATTCTCATTGCCTGTCCAATTGTTCTTGGAGCTACTTCTGTAAGTTTTTGTATCACTTCCCTTGAAAGCCCTGGAATGTTAAAATCAAAACCATCAGGAATAATCTTTTCTTCAAAATGTTTCATCCTCTCAACAAGTTCCATCTGTTTTGCAATATATCCTTCATATTTAATGTGAATTTCAACAAGTTCCTCAATTTCCTTTGTTAAAGCTTCTTCAGAAGAAGCAAATTTTTTAATGAATTCGTAGTTAATCTCTGGTCTTTTTAGAAGTTTATCAAGAAATATAGCTTCTTCAATAGGAGTTGTCTGAGCTTCAATTAGTGCTTGATTTAGTTCCTCAGAAGGTTTAATTGTAGTGCTTTTAAGCCTTTGAATTTCCCTCTGGAGCAACTCTCTTTTTTTAATAAACTCTTCATAAGTTTCTTCATCAACAAGACCAATTTTGTAGCCGTAATCCCTTAGCCTCAAGTCAGCATTGTCATGCCTTAAAAGCAGACGAAATTCAGCCCGGGATGTAAACATTCTGTAGGGCTCCTGTGTTCCCTTTGTAACAAGATCATCAATCAAAACCCCTATGTAGGCTTCATCCCTGCCAAGAATAAGAGGTTGCTTTCCCTTTATTTTTAATGCTGCATTTATACCTGCCATTAATCCCTGCGCAGCAGCTTCCTCATAGCCACTTGTTCCATTTATCTGTCCTGCAAGATAAAGCCCTTCTATGCCTTTTACCTCAAGGGTATGTTTTATCTGAGTTGGATAAACAAAGTCATACTCAATTGCATATCCCGGTCTCATAATTTCAGCTGATTCAAGTCCAGGGATTGTTCTTACAAAGGCTATCTGAACATCATAAGGCAAAGATGTTGGAATACCATTGGCATAATATTCCTTTCTGCTTAATCCCTCAGGTTCAAGAAATATCTGATGTCTTGGTTTTTCCCTGAATTTAACAACCTTGTCCTCAATGGAAGGACAGTAACGGGGACCTATTCCTTTTATCTTTCCACTGTAAAGGGGTGAACGGTCAAGATTGTTAAGTATTATCTCATGGGTTTTTTCATTTGTATAGGTTATATAGCATGGAACCTGTGGATTTTTAATCTCCTTTGTTGAATAGGAAAAAGGAATTGGTGGAATGTCACCTCCCTGCTCTTCTGTTTTTGAAAAATCTATTGTTTTTGCATCAATTCTCGGTGGAGTTCCTGTTTTGAGTCTTCCCATTTTAAGCCCCAGTTTTTTTATTGACTCTGAAAGCCTTTTAGAGGGAAATTCTCCTGCCCTGCCTGCCTCAAAGGAATCAAGCCCAATGTGAATTAAACCATTCAAAAATGTTCCCGGGGTTATTATTACAGACTTTGCACCATAAAAAACACCAAGAGAGGTGATAACACCTTTAACCATCCCATTTTCAACTACAATCTCCTCAACCATTGCCTGCTTTATAGCAAGATTTTCTGTTGCTTCAAGCAGTTTTCTCATGTAAACATTGTAAAGAATTCTGTCAGCCTGGGCACGAAGAGACCATACCGCAGGACCTTTTGAGCGATTAAGCATTCTAAACTGTATCCCTGCAAGGTCAGTTACTTTTGCCATTATTCCACCAAGAGCATCTATCTCCCTTACGAGATGACCCTTTGCAAGTCCACCGATTGCAGGATTACAGCTAAGCTGAGCAATTGTATCAAGATAGATAGTAAAAAGAGCGGTACTAAGTCCCATTTTTGCACAGGCAACAGCTGCCTCACAGCCTGCATGACCTGCACCAACAACTATTATGTCAAAATCTTTTTCTCTGTACATATCTTTTATTTTGTCCTTTTTTTTATTATAATAAACTAAATGAGTTTTCCTGTATTTAAGCACACAACATCCAAATTTAGAGAGCTTCTTACAGAAGAGGCAGATAGAGTTTCCCATCTGATAAAATATGATCCGATAATTGCATATCTTATATATCAAGAAGTCAATAAACCATGCGGTACAGTTGAAATAACAGACTTCTCTCAGATAGTAAATTACCTTGGAATAAAAAGAATTGAGCAGATAATACTTGAAAGAGACCTTTTTCTTGAAGATGAAGATTTACAGATATGGATATATGGCATTCTTTGTGCTGAAATCTGTTCCTCTCTGTCTCAACAATTCATGTATGTCCACAGAGACGAAGCCTTCTTTGCAGGACTCATGCAATGTCTTGGAATGATCTTCATGATGACAGAATTTCCAAAATACAGAAGCATAATCCACTTTCTTATCAAGCTTCCAGCTGAGGATAGAGTTTTTCTTGAAGAATCTGTTTTCGGTACAAATCATATTGAATGTCTTCAAAGAAATATAATCTGTCCACCTTTCAGAGATATTGTAAACATTTTAATGAAAGTATTTCCAAAGGATGGAAGAAAGAATTTAAAATCTTTATCACCTCCCAAGGGTTCAACACTTCAGAGTGTTTATGATTTATCAATTCTGTCAGATATAGCTGCATATGGAACAAGGGCTTTGATGTTTCCATCCGTTGTTGACAACCGTGAGCTTTATCTTGAACTCGCAAAAAGATATTTCAGGATTAAAGAGTCCGATGCCTTAGAAGCTTTAGTAAATGCAATGGACAGATTCCTTTCAGTTGCAGAGGAATTCAATATAAAAGAAGAAGTTCAATTTTCTACAGAAACTGTTTATCCATTGAGAAAGTTCAAATTTGAAACAAAAAATCCTGTATTTGCAAAAATGCTCAAACAGTTATTTGAGGAAAATGCCAAAGACAGAAATATTTATATATATGGAGAGGGAGCTACTGGAAAAAGACTCCTTGCAGCAGCACTTCATACAGCAGATGATAATCCTCGTAAAGAAAAGCCTTTTATAATGATTTTTTCAGATATAGACAGCGAAATTCTTGAAGAGGAATTTTTTGGTGTAAAAGAGGGATATCTCGGCAAGAAGGATAAAAAGGGAGTTTTAATACAGGCAGAAGGTGGAACTCTTGTAATTAAGGAATTTGACAGCATGCCAAAAGATTTTCAGGAAAAATTTCAGAAAGCTATCCAGAGCAAAAGATATTACAGGCTTGGAGATATGATACCAACCGAATTTACAGACATAAAATTTATTCTGGTTGGTAGAGATGATATAAGACTTAAAGCAGCAAAGGGTGAGTTTAATGGAGAGTTACTCAAACTCATTAATCCTTTATTTTTCAGACTTCTTCCTTTAAGAGAAAGACGGGAAGATGTTTTTTATATAGCAGAAGAAATAATTAAGCTCAATGGGCCGCAAAATTTATAAAAGCATATTTATTGAGGTATATTCAACTCAAAAA
>CAZDXM010000034.1:0-12721 GCA_964509535.1 uncultured Thermodesulfovibrio sp.
GTGGTCGTTTTGCTTATTCAGAACAGAAGAATGAGTCTTTGCTTGAGGAAATTGTTGTAAAAGGTGAAAAATTGGTTGTCCCGGCAAAAGAAGCTTCAGAGACTGTTTATACAGGGAATGAAATCACCAAAAAAGGAATGGAACTTTCAGGAGAGAAAGGAAAGACAAATATTTTTGAAGCAATAAGCATTCTTCCCGGAATTGTTTTTGAAAGCTCTGATACTAATAATCTTGCCACAGAGCAGGTGAATATAAGGATAAGAGGAGTAAGAGCACAGCCTGCAACAGGGATAACAGTGGAAGGCATTCCAACAACAGGTGGACCTTTAAGACATTATATTTATGACCTTGAAAACTTTGAAACCATATCTGTTTATAAGGGAGCAATTCCATCAGACTTCGGAACAGGGGTTGGCAACAGGGGTGGTGCCATTGAACTTAAGCCTCTATGGGCAGATGAAAAGTTCGGTTTTAAAATTTCTCAGTCAGCAGGTTCTTTTGAGTATAGAAGAACTTTTTTTAGGCTTGATTCAGGTAAAATTAATCCTCTGGATACCAGATTTTCAGTTTCATACTCCTTTACAGGACAGGATAAATGGAAAGGTCCTGGGGAAATCGGTCCAAGAAATAACTTTAATCTTACAATAACTCAGCCATTAGGACAAAACATAGAGATTAAACTATGGGCTAACTACAATGAAATAAAACATTTTAAATATCGTTCACTAAACTATTCAGAGATAAAGGATTTAAATAGACATTATAGAGCTGACTTTAATGAAGAGATAAAAGGCATTCCTGCACTGGACTATCTTTATTACAAGTTTAACAGGGAGAAACATAAAGATAGAGACTTATTTGGTTTAATTACTATAAAGCCTTCAGAGAAAATAAAAATTTTTCTAAAACCTTATATTTCTGAGAACAAAGCACTGCTTTTTGATGGTAGGCAAAATGGAACAGTGCAGAAAACGACAAGAAATATAGAAAGAAAGGGTATTGTTTCAGAGATTGAGGCGGAATTTGATGGAATTAAGGCAAAGGCAGGCTATCTTTTTGAAAAAGAAGACTTGAAAAAAATTTATACAGAAAATTACAGGATTAACAGTGATGGAAGCCTGACATATCTCGGTTACGGAATATTTTCAGCAGCAGGTACATACACAATAAACAGCCCTTATATCAAAATATCAGGGACATATGGCAAATTAAACTGGCAGGCAGGAATTAAATATTTCCATGACAGAGAATCTGCAATAAAAGGCTATTTAACACAGATTGTTGGCGGAAATCCTTTGCTTGTCAGGGCTTCAGACCTTGACAGAGCTGAAAAAACCTATGATATATGGCTTCCCAATGCAGGATTGTCCTATTTATTTGATGAAAACCTTGAAGCATATATAAGTTACGGAAAAACATTCAGGAGACCCTATAACTATATGGCTCTGATAAATTTATACACAAATCTTAGAGCAAGATTTCAATTTGCAGGATTGAAACTGGAAGACTTGTTCAATGGTTTAGATATTGAGAGTTCAGACAACTTAGATATAGGCTTAAGATTTCGCAAAGATTTTGTGGAGTTTAATCCTGTTTTTTTTCTTTCAAAACATAAAAATCTATTAACAACTGTTACAGACCCGAGAGTCACTACTCCAGCAGGAATTCCTGTAAATTATCCTCAAAATGTAGGCGAAGCAAAGGGATATGGCATAGAACTTGGAACTAACTTTTTTGTCTCAGAATGGCTTACATTCTATGTAAATCCTGTTTATAATCATTTGGTTTATAATTCAGACATCATCTATCAGGGAAAAACTCTTTCAACAAAAGGCAAACAGGTTTTAGATGTCCCAAAATGGACAGTGATCTCTGGCTTAATAGTGAAGTATAAAGACTTTGAAGTAATTCCTCAGATGAGATACATAGGTAAAAGATATGGAGACTGCCAGCATAAGGAAGTAGTTCCTTCTTATGCAGTTTTTGATTTAAAGCTAAATTATGTAAAAGAAAGGCTTGGAATGTTGAAAGCATTAAAGTTATCTTTTGAACTTGACAACATTTTTGATAAAAAGCATGTTTCTGTTATTAATGCAATGGATGATTTTATTACAGGAACAACTTATTATGCAGGTGCACCATTTACAGCAAAAGCTTCAATATCTTTTGTTTTTTAAAGTTTATTTTGGCATAGTCTGACCCATAAGGGCTTTGTCCTGATGGATAGGGCTTAAAAGATTAAATAAAAATATCTACCTCCAGAACCTTTACGGTGAATTATTATAGCTGTAACAAAAATAGTTTCTTCTCCGGAAAGGAGTTACTACCAACAATTAAGCTATATTTCTTCTCTGGAGCTTCTTTCACAAATTCTATAATTTTCTCAAAAACCTGTTGAAAGGAAAAACTACCATATGTGGGACTGTTAAAAAAACTTTTTAAACGACTCAGTTTCCATAGTTTGTATTTTAAATATCTGTTGAATTTTTTCTTAGATATTTTTATAATCTATAACCATGAAATGAATATTGATTCCAAAAACCTATTTGATACTTTGATTCTTATTATAGGGACAAACCCATTACCCAATTTTGTTATTTCTGAGTATTTCATCCTTGAAAATCCAAATCTTAAAAACATAATTCATGTCTACTCTGAACAAACAAGAACACAAAGGGGGACTTTACATTATGCTGATAATTTAATAAATTTGATTCAAAGAAGACACGAAAACAGAAAATTGGAGTTTAAAAAAATTTCTCTTTCTGATATAAGCAGTGCAACAGAAATTAAAGGAGACCTCGATGAAATACTTACTAAAGAACTAAATCATTCAAGCTCAGTTCACCTAAACTATACAGGTGGAACAAAGGTAATGGGAATACATCTATATCGCTGGATTGAAAATTTTGCTGAAGAGAAAAAAATCTCCGCCTCCTTTTCTTATCTGGATGCAAGAACTTTTAGATTGGTCTATGATGATGGGAAACAAATTTCCTGCGATTTGAGAAACAAAATTCATCTTACTCTTGATGAGCTAATATATCTGCATGGATTTGAAAGAACAAACAAGGATAACGAAGAAAAAGAGATATTCAGCTGTGCAATCTCTAAATTCAGCCAAATTATAGAAAAAGGAAAACTAACTGATTTTTTCAGAACCTATAAACGGAAATATTTTACCGACGAAAATAGATCACTCATAAAGAAGGTAAATAAACTTACGGAGAATATTTCAAAACTCAAATCAGAGGGGAATATTGAGATTAAAGCCGAAGGAGAGTTTCTTGAGGTTATAAAAGCCATGCCTGAAGAATACAGATTTTTTAACGATGAGGGCTTATTCATAGAACCTAAATCTAACCATACTCTGAAAAAGGCAATTGAATTCATTGATGGAAAATGGCTTGAAATTTATGTTTGCTCTGTTTTGTCAAAGACAATGCCTTCTAACGAAATAAAACTTTATCAAAACTGGGAGATAAAGAATAGAGAGAGGAATTCATAAGTTAACTCAGGGAGGTCAAACATGGAAAAACCGATAACAGCAATACTCCTTGACACAGTATCAATCCAGAGATACATCTTCAGCACAAACAATCTTAAGGAAAACATAGGAGCATCCCAGATAGTTGAGGATATCTATGAGAGTCATCTAAAAAGTGTAATTAAAGAGATTTTTTCTTTATCTGATGAAAGTTACTATGAAGATTGGCATAGATATCCAGAAAAGATTTCAATTTTTGAAAACTCCACTGAATTTGAAATTGGCTATATCGGTGGTGGAAATGCCTTACTTTTTTTCAAAGATAAGAATCGAGCTCAGGAATTTGTAGAAAAATGGAGTTTACGGCTTCTAATTCACTGTCCTGGATTAATTCCTGCATCTGCAATAGGAACAATAGATTTTACAGATTTTTCAAAGAGTTTACGAAATCTTTTTAAAAAGCTTGCTCAAAACAAATCAAGTTTTATTCCAGAGACTATCATAAGAAGACATGGTATTACAGCTGAATGTCCCAATAATGGTTGTTCCTGCGAGGTATGGTGTATAAAACTACCGAAGGAAAAGCAAAATTACATATCCTCTGTGTCTAATGCAAAAATATTATCAGCTGGAAAAGTAAATGAAAAGCTAATAGGTCTTCTTAAAAGAAGCGGACTTGAAAAAAACTACTCCTTCACCGATGAACTTGACAAACTTGGGCAGACTAAAGGAGAAGAAAGTCACATAGCAATTGTTCACATTGATGGCAACGATATGGGTATAAGATTTCAATCACAGAAAGATCTTAAAAACCTAAGAAAACTATCAACATCAGTCAGAAATGCCACGATGGAGGCTTTTCAGAAAGTCTTGGAAAAAATTCATGAAAACATAGAAAAAATAGAAAATGAAGGAATAACCCTAAAAAAAGAAGAAAACAAAACTCTTCTTCCAATCAGACCAATAATAATAGGAGGTGATGATATTACCTTTGTTTCAGAAGGTAGGCTTGGTTTATGGCTTACAAAAATATTTCTTGAGGAGTTCCAAAACAAAATTGCCTCAGATGGTAAACCTTTAACTGCCTGTGCTGGTGTTGCAATTACGAAAACAAAGTATCCCTTCTACAGAGGATACAAATTAAGTGAGGACCTGACAAGAAGTGCAGAGGTTCTATATTCTTCAGAAAATGCTCACAAACTTTTCCTGAATGAGGCAGTAGCAAGAGGTCTAAAACTTCCAAAATACAAAGATTTTAATGGTGAAAAAATTTTTCACAACTCCAAAACACCATACTTAGATATGATTGAAATAATGAAATTCTATCCAGATTTTCAACTTTCTGGGGGTATCAAATGAAAACATACACTCTTAAAATAACCTTAGAGTCTTCCTATCTTGTTGGTTCTGGTGAAGGATTTGGTGCAATAATAGACTCAGACATAGTTTATGATGAATATGGAATTCCTTATATTCCTGCAAAAAGAATCAAGGGATGCCTTAGAGATTCAGCAATTGAAGTCTGTGAAATGTTTTCTCTTTCAGGAATAGAAATATTTGATTTATCAAAGGAACATTCAGAGAATAAATTCAAAATAGTAAGCTCTATCTTTGGAAAACCTGGAAGTGAAAAGTCAGCGCCAACTTATTTTACAAATCTTTTCATTGAGGAATACTCAGATATAGCAGGATGACTTAAGTATTTTATGGAAAAATATAAGGAAATAATAAACAGAGAGGCAATAATAAACCAGTTTACAGAGATAAGACAACAAACCTCAATTGATGAAGAAACAGGCACTGCCAAAAAACATTCTCTAAGAACCATAAGGGTTGCCAAAAAAGGAATAACATTTACAGGCGCAGTAGATTTCGAAAACCCATCTGAAGAGCTTATAGACCTTTTCTGCCTTGCTTGTTTAAATCTTAAACGAATTGGAACCAAAAGAAACAGAGGATTTGGAAAAATAAAATGCAGCCTCTATGAAAATAATAAAGAAATAAATTCTTTATCAAAATTGGAGGAGCTATGCAAGCAATCCAGTATTGTATAACAGCCCTTTCTCCCTTATTACTGTCATCTAATACTGGTGACCCTAACATGGTAGCCACTTTTGACTACATTCCAGGAACCCACCTTAGGGGTCTCTTTGCCAATGAATACATAAGGAAAAAAGGCATTATCTCAGAGGCTCATAAAGATGAAACCTTTTACCGCTGGTTTTTAAAGGGAGAAATCAAAATTACCAATGGATATATTGTCCAAAAAAAAGAGGACAAGTTTCTCAAGCTTCTTCCAATTCCTCTGTCTATCCAGAGAGAAAAAGGAAAAAATGAGATTGCCTATGACTTACTTTTACAGAATGAAGAATTCGACATAAAGACAACCTCAATTTCAGGTTATGGAAGATTTACTGGTGGAAACATTTTTATTAAAAATGTAAAAAAATCCCTCAATTTTCACCACTCAAGGGACAGAAAAAGGGGAGTATCAAAGGAAGGGCAGATTTTCAACTACGAATCCATTGACAAAGGTCAAGTTTTCGCAGGATTTTTAATTGGTAAATCCAATGATTTAAAAGAATTTCTATCCATTATACAAGATGGAGTTTACTATCTTGGAAGGTCAAGGAACAATCAGTACGGAAAAATCAAACTTGAATTCATAAATAAAGAACCCTTTGAATTCAGCTCAGAAAGAGACACAGAAGATGAAAAGCAGACTTTAATTCTAACCCTTCTTTCTGACGCTATAATTATTAATGAATTTGGTTACTCAACTACAGACATATCTCAAATGGAAACCGAGCTTGGATGCAAAATTAAAAGGGCTTTTATAAAACAGAAAGAACAAGAAGGTTTTATCTCAGCATGGAAACTTAAAACTCCCTCTGAGGTATCCTTCAAAGCTGGCTCCTGTTTTTTGCTTGAAAACGCTAACTTGGAGAAACTTAAAGAACTACAGAGGACAGGCATTGGAATAAGAACCCATGAGGGTTTTGGCAGATTTGTGATTGACTGGCAAAGTGAAGAAATTCAAGAAAAAATATATATTAAAGAATCAAAAGATGAGGTAATCGCTAAAAAACCCCAATCACCAGCATCTCAAAGTATAAATGAAATAATAAAGACTGCCATCAAAGAATACATCAAAAAGGAAATACAAAATCAGGCAATAAAAGATGCAAAAAGCTTTACTGAAATCCCCTCAAAATCACTTCTTGCAAGACTTGAAGCTTCAGTTAAGACTGAAGTCTTTAAAACAACCATCAAGAAACTTAAGCAAACAGCAAAAAATCAGCTTGAAAGATGCCAGAACAAAAACATCACTCTTTATGATTTCATTACTACCGAAATAGAAAAAAAGGTCCAAAATTGCATCAGCAACTTAATTCAAATAGAAAAAGTCTGTAATGAGGTCTCCTATATACCTATTTCAGACTCAAAATTCATGAGAGAGCTTCAAGAACTCTATCTCATCACCTTCTTATCTACAATGAGAAAATCGAAGAAGGTAAAATGAACAGGAGGTTTTAAAATGCCCGACAACACAGTAAGTCAGATGGGAAGAATTATACTTGAAGGAAAAATTAAACTTCTTTCACCAGCAATTATTGGCTCTGGCAAAGATGAAAATAGCGATGTTGATGTATTAAGAAACAGTGAAGGAAAAACATACATACCTGCTACCTCCTTTTGTGGAGTACTAAGGCATTCTATAAAAATTGATAAATCCCTCAAAGAAAAACTTGAAAGATTCTGGGGCAGTTCTCATAATGAAGAGGGATTCCAAAAACAGAGCTCAATTATAGTAGATGACCTTTTACCAGATAATGACACAATGGTAGTAATAAGAGATGGAGTTAAAATTGACAACAAAAGAGGGATTGCAGAGGATAAGAAAAAATTTGACTACGAAGTGATTGAACCAAACTCAACTTTCAATTTAAAAATAGAAATTCCTCTTGATGGTAACGACGATGAATTCAAAAAAAGAATGCTTGCCACCATAATTGAATTCCTCAAAAATGAAAAAATTCGAATTGGTGCAAAAACAAACAATGGCTTTGGAAGAATCCAGCTTTCAGATTACAAATTATTTATATTTGACTTCAAAAATAAGAAGGATGTCCTTAGGTGGTTTAAACACGATTTCTCAGAAACATCAGAACTAAATGCAACCCCCTTTGAGATAAATCAAAGGGATTTTACAATTACTGCAGACTTTATCATTAGAAACTCTCTCATTGTCCGTTCTTACAACTATGACCCAAACAAACCAGACATTGAACATATAAAATCAAATGGAAAGCCGGTTTTGCCCGGCACATCCCTTAAAGGTTCAATAAGAGCAAGGGCTGAAAGAATAATAAATACTCTCGGCAAAAATCAATCAATAATAGATGAACTATTTGGAACAGTAAATGAAAATGAAGGATCCGCAAAAAAGGGAAGAATTATTGTATATGAGACAATAATTAACGGATACTCCGAAGAAGTTCAAACAAGACTAAAAATTGACAGATTTACAGGAGGAGCAATAGAAGGAGCGTTACTTGAAACAAAACCTCTTTTTAGGACACAAGAAAGCAAAAACCTAAGAATTAATATCAAAATCACAAACTACCAAGACCACGAAGCAAGTCTTATGCTTTTGGTTTTAAAGGACCTGTGGACTGGCGACCTTCCAGTAGGCGGTGAAAAGGCTGTTGGAAGAGGTGTTTTTGAAGGTAAGAAGGCAATAATTTACTGTAATGGTAATAAAATTGCTGATTTTGAAAATACAAACCAGTTAAATGATGAACAAAAAGCCCTGGTACAGAGCTTTGTAACATCCCTTGTAAACCATGGGAGGTAAGTCATGAAAGAAAACGGACTTGAACTTCTTAAGATAAAATCAAAGGTAGAAAAATTACAAATTAAAGACCAAAGTCATGTACTGCAACTTTTCAACTCAGAGGGCTTTGTAGTTGCATATCTTGACTACAAAGTTCTAATTGGTAGGATAAAGAACAACAATTTCCAATTTTACAAAAATGAGACCTTTGAAGATAAATACATTCAAAGGCTTAGACTTTTCAACAAAGAAAAAGAACTTCTTGTCTGGAAATACAAAGATTGTTTAAAAGGCAGGATGAGAATTGACAGTGAAGGTAATGAAACCTATGTTGTAGATACCAGTCAAATGCTCTGGGGAACTGATAAAGAAGAACTTGGAGATGGTTGGACAAGGCTTTTTGAAGAGAGGGGACCAGAGCTTATAATCCCCTATAAAAATGTAAAAATAGATAACAAAAAAAGTAGGCTGTTTTTAAAAACAAGAAACTACATTGACTTTCATAAAGACATAAGACAGGCAACCTATATAGATTGTCGATTTATTGAGTTTACAGATAAAACTTTATAATGTTTTACGAAAAAGTATTTAGAACACTATATGAAAAAAAAGTCAGATACGCTGTAACTGGAGGTGTTGCCCTGGTTCTTTATGGTGTTGTAAGATTTACTGCAGATCTTGATTTGATTGTAGATTTTGAAGAAAAAAATCTGGAAAATTTTATCTCAGCCATAAAAGAATTGGGCTTTAAATCGAGAATTCCTGTAAAGTTAGAAGATTTCCTCAATCCAGAATTAAGATCACAGTGGTATGAAGAAAAAAACATGATTGTTTTTACTTTCTATAATCCGTCTCATCCCATTGAGGAAATAGATGTCTTTGTAAAGGAGTTAATTCCTTTTTCTGAAATTGAAAAAGAGATTGAAAAAATTCCTTTCAGAGGGATTACAATCCCTGTTGTATCAAAAAAACACTTAAAAAAACTTAAAGAAAAATCAGGCAGACAGCAAGATTTGGCTGATATTTTTGTATTAGAGGAAATTGAAAAAATAAAAAAGGAACAAAATTAAAATGAAAAAGGATAAAAAATTTATATATTTTTACTCATTATCAAAGGAAAGATTGAGATTCTTTTTAAGTCTTACACCTGAAGAAAGACTAAACTGGCTTGAAGATGCCCACGATTTTGTAAAAAGTATAGTTTCAATTGAGAAAATCAAAACATGGAAACTTTATATAAACAAAGGAGGAGTCATGGAAAAGGGAAAACTTGAAATAATCAAAACCAAAAAAGGAGAGTATGTTGTCAATGTTGTTTATCCTGATGGCAAAAAACAAACAATTTCAGATTTAAGGCTAAAGGACAACAGCTTAAATGGTAAACAAGTAGATGTAATAAGAGACAAAGGACAAATTTTAAAAATCATCCATGAAGGTAAAGAAATATATTCGAAGGAGAAAAATAAGCATCAATCACCTCAGAGACAACAAAAAAGCAACTACAGAGAAAAAAAATCACACAAATTCAAATCAATCTAAGGCTCCTTATAACTTCATTTCTCTTAACGAAAGGGTAGTTCCTGCTCATGATCTTCCAGATTTTGACAGATATCACTTAGACAGATACACTGGCTACATAGAAATTGAGATAAAAGCACTCACACCCCTTTACATCAGGGATACCCTTACACAAAGTCAGTATGAAGAAAAGCTAAAACATGAAAAGGAGAAAGAAAAAATCCCCTACATCAATCCTGACTTCTTCTCTCCTGGAGGACTTCCACGCATTCCCGGAAGCTCCCTTCGTGGAATGATAAGGACATTGGTAGAGATAATGAGCTTCGGAAAATTCCTGTTTTTTGAAGATGCAAGACTTTACTATATACGAAAAAACTATAGGAGACCACATAAATCAGGAACTAAAAAATCCAGAAATAATTGACCTTGCAGAGGTAATATTCGGTAATGAAAAAACCCATGCAGGAAGGGTCTACTTTGAAGACTGCTATCTTGAAGGAACAACTCAAGATGCTCTACTTAATACAGACTATCCAAAAATTCTCTCAAATCCTAAGCCAACTTGTTTTCAGCATTATCTTGAGCAAACTGAAGAAAATCTAAAAGATCATCCCAAAAATCTTGCCCACTATAACTCCGAAAATTCCATACGGGGCTACAAACTCTACTGGCATCGTAGTGGAGAAGGCTGGATTGAAGAAGACAAAAAAAACATAGAAAAACACAAATCCCAATACACCCGTATCACCCCTGTAAAACCTGGCTCAGTCTTCAAAGGAAGAATTCGCTTTGAAAACTTATCAGATGTTGAACTTGGTGCACTCCTTTTTGCCCTTCACCTTCCTGAGGGACTTGCCCACAAACTTGGAATAGCAAAACCGCTTGGACTGGGTTCAGTATATCCTCTTACCTTAAATCAATGCCCATTCTTCAAGAAATTCAATTCGATGTAGAAAAAAACAAAAGTGAACTAAAAAACCAAAAAGTCCTTGATGTAGCAAAACAGCTTGCTACTGAGCTAACAGAGGGAACATATACTGCAAAACCCTAAGAAGTAGTCATTCTTACAGGGCAGCTTTACTGGAAGGACAAAGTTGTTCAGTCCTTCATATACAAAATACTAAAAAATCCCATAGACAACATACTACCTCTAAGTGTAGTAGCTTTTAGACCCATATTTCCCAAAATGACATAGAACAAAAAATAAATGAAGCCTTACAACTTGGATTAAACCGAACCCTTACCTTCTCAATAAAAAACTTCTACTCATCAATAGACCATGAAAAACTCATTGAAATCCTCAACCGATACATTCCAGTAAAGGACTCCTTTCTGATAGATGCAATCTATAAAATTCTTAAAGCAGGCTACATACTTGAAAAGGCTTATTATGAAACTCCGAAGGGACTTCTTCCCTCAAGCCCTCTTTCACCCCTGCTTGCAAATCTTTATTTAATTGAAATAGACAGAGCTCTTAAAACTTCCGACTCTTATCTACTTCGTCATGCTGACACTTACCTGATAATGTCAACAAGTGATGATATCCTTACAGAAAAACTCCAATTAGCAAGGCAACTTCTCAAAAACCTCAAACTCGCAATCAACGAAAACACAGTAAAATTTGGCAATCCCTCAGAACCAATAAAATTTGCAGGAATCATCATCCACAGTGAACCAAAGGAAAAAACACTAAGAAAACCCCTTTACATCACAACTCCTCAAACATCATTAAAGCTTTCCTCTGAAACCCTGCAAATCTCAATAAAAAAGCAAAATCCAGACAACATACCCCTCAAGAGGATATGAAGCAATTTCAACAAGACAAATATACTCTGAATTGAACAAACTAATAAAAAACCAAGCATTCCACATAAAAAAGAGGCAGAGGGAGAATCCAGACCCTATCAACTCACTCATGAACCTTTTGAGTCATCTCACCTTTAATAGAATAAGAACCCTTGTTTATGCCTATTCTCTCAATCCCTATCTTGGCTTTCTTCACAGCCCTCAGAACAACTATGAATCCCTTGTAGCAGACCTTCATGAACTTATGAGGGCAAAAATGGACTCCCTGCTGATAAAAGTCATAAACCAGAACATAATAAAAATCTCAGACTTTGAAGAAATGAGCGGAAGGAGCACTTTGAAATCCTCTGCCGTTAAGAAATTCATACTGATTTTTGAAGACTTCATGAACACCTACTACAACACCGAAAACAAAACAATTTATAATTATCTAACCAGACAGATAAACCACATAAAGGACTGGGCAACAGGAAAAACAGAGGAGATAACCTTTGAGATACCCTGGTAAGCGATTTGACGAATATGTAGTAGCCTATGACATCTCCTGTGACAAAGAAAGGGGTAGAGTTGACAAAGTATTGAAAAAGTATGGATTCAGAATTCAAAAGAGTGTTTTTGAGTGTAAACTCACAAAAGCCCAAAAAGAAAAACTTCTTCACCAACTTAGAAAACTGAACATCAAAACAGGTTTCATAAAAATATACCTACTCACCGACATAGTAGACTCTCAGACAATAGGAAAACCTCTACCATCTATTGATGAATTTGATGCGTTTGTTATATAATTACCAGATATGACACAAAAGCCTGAAATATCATACTCTTTCCAGCCTCTTGTTAAATAGTTGTTGAAAACTCTCCAGACCTATGGGGGTTGGAAAAATAGGGCAAAAAAGTTCTTTGAAAAGAATGAGTTATGGAGGGTATTGTCCAGATAGGAAAAAATAATGGCTTACAGAAGTTTGATTTTCAAACATCTGTAAGTTTTTGAACAGTCTCAAAAATTAAAGGAGGAGAGTATATATGTTTAAAAATCTTACAATAGGTAAGAAACTTGGTGTAGGGTTTGGGGC
>CAZDXM010000035.1:0-6638 GCA_964509535.1 uncultured Thermodesulfovibrio sp.
CTTCAAACACACATAATTAGAAAACCTATCCCTATTCCAGCTCGTGAATTGGAAGAACAATATTTCCCGAAAGACATCAGATTAACAAAAGGCTATTCACGATTTGTAAATTGCGGAGCTTATAATGGTGACACAATTAAAAGGTTAAACAATATAATTGGAAAAGTTGAGGCAATAGTTTGTTTTGAGCCAGACCCCGAAAACTTTGAAATGCTAACACAATACTTACTTAGTAGAAAAGATGAAATAGCAGAGCTTGTTATTTCTTTCCCATGTGGTGTATTTAGCCATGAGACACAACTTCGTTTTTCTATCGGTAACAGAATTAATAGTGCGATTTCATATAAAGGCGATTCAGTTATTCAGTGTATTGCCTTAGATCATGTTATACCAGGCTTCCATCCTACCTTTATTTCTATGGATATAGAGGGTGTTGAATTAGAAGCACTAAAGGGAGCAGAGATGATTATCAAAGAAAATAAACCTGACCTGGCAATAAGTGTTTATCATTCACCAAATCATATATGGGAAATTCCTTTATATATTAAAAGCCTAAATTTAGGATATAAATTTTATTTACGTAATTATACCTCATTTCCATCTGAAACTATACTTTATGTAACAACCTGAAATGCTTCAAAAAAATTTTTATACCAGTTTATGGTGAGAGTTAAACCTTCCTTAAGTGAAAATATTGGCTTCCATCCAAGAATTTTTCTTGCCTTTTCCGAGCTTAAATATTGTTTTTGAATTTCGTTTGACGCTTCATTCAGAATCACAGGCTTTAATTTAGAATTCATTAACTCCAGAATAATTTTAACAAGCTCTATTACAGTAACCGGTTCTTCATTTGAAAAATTAAATGCCTGTCCTGTCAGGCTTCTATCTACTGCAAGTTTTTCCGCAAGCATTATATATGCTATGGCAGCATCTTCCACATAAAAATAGTCACGCACGAAATTTCCATCTGAACGAATTATAGGATTTTCTCCTTTTAAAACTGACCTTATAGTGCCGGGAACAATCCTGTTCCAGTTCAGGTCTCCACCACCATAAAGATTTCCACATCTTGTGATTACTACAGGAAGTTTAAATGTATGAGCATACATCTGAGCAATTAAATCTGCACAGGATTTACTGACATCATAGGGATGTTTACCCTGAAGAGGTGTTTTCTCATCATAGGGAAGAATGCCCTGTTCTCCATAAGCTTTATCAGATGAAGCAACAACTATCTGTTTTACAGTTGGTGACCGTCTGCATGCCTCAAGAACTGTCCATGTTCCCTGTATGTTTGTCTCAAGGGTTGAAACTGGATTTCGATTAGCTATACCAACAATTGTTTGAGCTGCAAGATGAAAAACTGTATCAATCTCATACTCTCCTAAGATTCTTTCAATCAAAGATTGTTCTCTTATGTCGCCTCTTACAACCTTGACTTTCTCAATGTCCTTTGATAAAACCAGTTCACTTTGTGGAACCCAGTCTCTCACAAGGCATACAACATCAGTCTTGAGTTCAATAAGTTTTTTTACAAGCCAGCTTCCAAGAAGACCTGTCCCACCAGTTACAAAAGTTGGTCTGTCAAGCCAGAAACTGCTTTTTACCATATTTTCCATGGTGCTTTTCCACTTCTCCAGAGTTCTTCAAGATAATTTTTATCTCTTAATGTATCCATTGGATGCCAGAATCCGTAATGCCTGTAAGCTACAAGCTCACCCATTTCTGCAAGAGTTTCCATTGGTTTGCTCTCCCAGCTCATATGGTCTCCTTCTATTAAATCAATCACCTTTGGTGAAAGCACAAAAAATCCACCATTGATCCAGCCTCCATCTCCTGTTGGTTTTTCCTGAAAATCTCTCACATTTTCATTATCAAGAACAAGGGCTCCAAATCTTCCAGGAGGCTGAACAGCAAGAACTGTTGCGAGTTTTCCATGTCTTCTATGAAAAGCTATTTCATCCTGTATATTGACATCACTTACACCATCTCCATAGGTAAAGCAAAAAAGTTCTTCACCTTCAAGGTATTTTGCAACTCTTTTCAGTCTTCCACCTGTCTGGGTAAACTCTCCAGTATCAACAACAGTGACTTTCCAGTGTTCAGCTTCGCAGTTATGAACAATCATCTGGTTGTATCTCATGTCAAAGGTAACATCTGCCATATAAAGAAAGTAATTTGCAAAGTATTCTTTAACTAAATATCCCTTATATCCACAGCAGATGATAAATTCATTTATTCCATGGGCAGAGTATATCTTCATTATATGCCAGAGAATTGGTTTTCCTCCTATTTCTATCATTGGCTTGGGCTTGAGATGAGTTTCTTCTGAAATTCTTGTGCCCAAACCTCCTGCCAATATTACTGCTTTCATTTCTTTTCACCTCCCCAACCCATCTCAAATATAGGTCTATTTGTCTCATTGAAAATCCCTTGAAGTATTGTATTTACTGCATTAATCTGATTTATAAGATTTTTTCTGGTTTCACAGAGCTGATAGGTAGCTATTGTAGTATTACGAATTTTTTTTGCCATATCCATATCATCAATCATATCTGTCATTGCAAGAATTAAATCCCAGCCCTTTGATGGAAAAGGCTTTCCAACAAGTTCACCAGCTACCATATTTGTAAGGAATCTGTCCCATAGATAGTAGGTGAGATACCTGAAAAACATTGGTTTTAGTTTTTCCTTAAAAATTCCCAGTTGAAAAAGAATCTGAAGTCCCTCTACTGTGATAAAGTATCTCCAGCCAATATTTTCTGCTTCCCATCTTTTTATATCCTCTTCTGTTTGCGGTTCCATTGGCTCACATATTGGAAAATCTATAACTACTGCAGGTGCATAGGAGGCAACATGAAGGATACCGAGTGCATGCGTATAAGCAGCTTCTTTGTATTTAGGATACTGAGGCAAGTTTATATATTTGGTAATAATTTCTTTTTTTAAAATCACAGATGTTGCCCATCCAATAAACTGGTTAAACCCCATTTTATTTGCGAACTCAAGAACAGTTCCCTCATAAATTTTATAGCTATGAGGTTTGAGATGACCATTCCCTGCATGAATTACATCCGCTTCTTTTGTTTTCAGGACATGCCATACCATCCTTAACCCGTCTTTAAGCAAAATATCATCATCTCCAAAAAACCATAGATACTCACCCTGAGCCAAACGAGCAGCATTCTCTCCACTTAGTGCAGTATCAACATGCTTATCCAGCCTGCAATAATCAAGAAAAGGATACTCTTTTTTCAGCTTTGCAAGAACTCTTGGAGTGTCATCATTTGAGCAGTTATCAGAAACAAATATACCAATGTTATCCTGTTCACCAAGCTCAATAATCTGCTTTGCCATTTCCCTTACACAGATTTCAAGTTTCTTTGCCCTGTTCCATGAAGGTATTGCAAAACATAACTTTTTCATAGTATCACCTTTATTTTTTATCGTCTTGTTTTTGGGCAAAATTAACAGCGGATTTTATTTTTTCTACTATATAATCAATCATCTGCTCCGTAATCCCGGGGTAAACTCCAATCCAGAAACTGTCATTCATAATTTTATCAGTATTTGAAAGCTCACCAACCACTCTGAAGCCTTTCCCTGATTTTCTAAGTTCATCAAAACATGGATGTTTTATTAAATTCCCTGAGAAAAGCATTCTTGTTTGAATGCCACTATTTTCAAGATGCCTTACGATACTATCTCTTGAAATTCTTTTCCCCTCTCTTACTGTTAAAACAAATCCGAACCAGCTTGGTTTTGAATTTGGCGTTGCCTCAGGAAGAATAAAAAAATCTGAGAGAATATCAATTTTTTTTCTTAAAATCATCCAGTTTTCTCTTCTCTTTTCAATAAAATATGGAAGTTTCTCTATTTGAGCGCATCCAATTGCCGCCTGCAAATCAGTCATTTTCAAATTATATCCAAAGTGAGAATAAATATATTTATGGTCATAGCCATAGGGAAGCTCTCCAAGTTGCCATCCAAATCTTTTGCCGCAGGTGTTGTCCTTTCCTGATGGACACCAGCAATCCCTTCCCCAGTCTCTAAGGGAGTTAACAATTTTCGCAAGTTCTGGATTATTTGTATGCACAGCACCACCTTCTCCAGTAGTTATATGATGGGCTGGATAAAAACTTGAAGTGGCTAAATCTCCAAAACTTCCTGTATATTCCCATTTCCCTTTATAAAAATATTTAGACCCGAGAGCATCACAATTATCTTCAATAAGCCATAGATTATGTTTTTCACAAAATTCTTTAACCTTCTCAATGTCAAAGGGATTTCCCAATGTATGAGCCAGCATAACAGCCTTTGTTTTTTTGGAAAGAGCTTTTTCAAGCATTGAACAATCAATATTGTAATCTGGTATAGAAATGTCAACAAATACTGGTATAGCTCCATATTGGATTATAGGTGCAACAGTTGTAGGAAAGGAAACAGCTACTGTGATTACCTCATCTCCTCTTTCAATTTTTCTTTCACCAAGTTTTGGAGAAGTTAACGTCATAAATGCCAAAAGATTTGCTGAAGAACCCGAGTTAACAAGAAAGCAATATTTTACACCAATAAACTTTGCAAGTTTTTCTTCAAACTCCCTGGCGTATTTTCCTGATGTAAGCCAGAAATCAAGGGAAGCATCAATGAGATTAAAAATCTCTTTTTCATCAAAAACTCTTCCACCATAGTTTATTTTTGTAATACCCGGTTCAAACTTGTCTTTTTGAGAATGTATTGTGTCATAATAAGTCTTTGAAAGAATCTTTGCCTGTGTTTTAAGAACTTCTGTAATTTTGTGTTGTTTAAGTTCTGCAATTTTTTGTTTGACTTGCTTTTTTCTGATTGTTATGATATTAGCCAGATTGAAAATCAAACTATCTGATATCAGCCCTGACAGAGTATCTTCAGGTTTGATCGGAATCAAATAATTTTTTATTCTGAGTGAATTCTCACTTTTAACCAATATATACTGTTCATAAGATAATTTTGAGACAATTAAACCAATCTTGATAATACCATTTTCTTCATATTTAATTATTTCACCAACTCTGAATCTGGAATTTTGCATTGTTTAAAATATACCTGAAACAATATTGATAATTCAAACTGAAAATCATACTAAATTTTTTTAAAAAATCACCGATAAAGAAAACAAGACAGCGGGATGGAAAGGAGGTGAAGTGGCAAATTTATCCTCAGCTGTCTGGAGGCAGGAGGCGTCCTGAATAAAAAAACATGGAGGTTAAACCATGGCATTAAAAATTAACTTTAACGCCGAAGCAACAGTAACACACACAGCCCTTCTAAGAAATGAAAGGGCAATGAGTAAATCTCTTTTAAGAATTTCAACGGGTAACAGAATTCTTTCAGCAGCAGATGATGCAGCAGGACTCTTTATAGCTGACCAGCTTTCAGTTGTTGCTGCAGCTCTTGATCAGGGTAATCGTAACATTCAGACAGGTATAAGTGCCCTTCAGATTGCAGAGTCAAGTGTTGGACAAATTTTTGAGAAACTTCAGACAATTTACACAAAGGCACAGTCTGCAGCAAATGACATCAATGACCCAAATGCTCGCGCAGCACTCCAGAGGGATATTTCAAATCTGGTGGATGCTATTCAGAAGATAGCAGGTGATACAGAGTACAATGGAATTAAACTCCTTGATGGAACATTTGCAAGTAAGGTTATTCATTATGGAGCAAGAGCAGATCAGACAATCCAGGTTACAGCAAGTGATGTAAGAGCAACTGCCTTAGGTGCCTATACTGTTGAAGGAAGTGGTAAATCAAGAGCAGAAAGTAGTAGTGGTTACTCTTCAATAGTCACAAGTAACTGGCAGTTTGCTTCAGGTGATTCAATCAGTGTTAACGGAATAAATTTAGCAGGTGATGTCGATTATGGAGCAGTAGATGCTTATTCAATAGCAAATGCTATAAATAATAACAGTGACCTTCAGCTTGCTGGAATATCAGCTCGTGCTTCAAACTCTGTAACAGGAACGGCTTGGAATGGTGTTGGATTTATTGTCTCTGGAAGTGCTTCCGTTAGCGCAACAGCAATACTTAGAATAACAGAAGGTTTCAATACAGATATGAATGCTACCAAGGTTATGTCAATCACAGCAACTACAACTACTCAAGGCTACTTTTTTACTGACTTAGATAGCCTTGTAAGTGAGATTAACAGTCAGGCAGCAAATAAGCAAATGACAATTAGAGCGAAAAACCAAGATGGAAAGCTTGTTCTTGATGCAAATGGAAAAACAATAGGAGCAGAAGTGATATTGGAAGTAACTGCAGGAGCAAGTACTACAGCTACAGCAACCTTTGACCTTGCACAAATTTTCGGTGGTACTTCAACCTCAATTAATGCTTCAGCTACTAATAACACAGTCAGTGCTACAGGTTCAGGAATAAAAGTAGGAAATTTAACAATTGCTGGAGTAGATGCATATAATTATAATTTCACTGGTATAAGTGCAACCAATGAAGGACTTGGTATGGCAGCTACAGATGATGCAACCGCCAAGGATCTTTATACCATTAATGTATCAACAAATTCTGGAGCAGAGTTAGCACTTGACATTATAAACAAGGCAATTCAGAAAGTTGACAAAGTTAGAACACAGATTGGT
>CAZDXM010000036.1:0-5171 GCA_964509535.1 uncultured Thermodesulfovibrio sp.
TAGCAATATATTGTTCTGAACTACCCGGCATTATCTGAACATATTTTTCTCCGATCAGACCCTTTGTTCTTATTGAGGCAATTGAATCATCTGGAAGTTTTATTGAATTCATTATTTTCATTTCAACCACTGCATGATATCTATCATTTATACTTACCCTTTCAACAGAACCAACAGGAACTCCTGCAATCTCAACAACCGAGCCCTTTTTAATACCTCCAACCTTGTCAAACTCAGCATAAACTGTATAATAACCTGTCCTGAACATATCAATCTTGCCGAGTCTGAAGGATAGATAACCAAGTGCAATAATGCCTATCAAAACAAATATTCCTACAGCAATTTCAATGTTCTCTCTTTTCATTCTAATACCTCCATTTCTATTCCCATTATAAAATTTTTTACCACTATATTATCACTTTTCTGAATTTCTTCAGGAGTTCCTACTTCAACAATTTTACCTTCATAAAGCATTGCTACCCTGTCTGAAATCTCAAATATCTCTGGAATTTCATGGCTTATAATCAATCCTGTAAAACCATACTGTTTCTGTGTGTCTCTTATAAGTTTATGAATTGATCTGACCAGAATTGGATCAAGTCCTGTTGTTGGCTCATCAAAAAGGATTATTTTTGGCTGTCCGATAAGTGCTCTTGCAAGGGCAACTCTTTTACGCATCCCACCACTGAGTTCAGCTGGATATTTATGCTCTATACCCTCAAGTCCTACATCAGACAGTGCTTTCATGACTTTTTCATAAATCTGTTTTTTATTTAACTTTGTTTTTTCTGTAAGTGGAAATGCTACATTATCATAAACTGTGAGAGAATCAAAAAGAGCACCTCCCTGAAAAACAACTCCAATTTCAGCTCTTATCTCATCAAGTTCTACTCCTTTAAGTTTTGTTATATCTTTTCCTTTTATAAATATACTACCACTGTCAGGTCTGAGCAGACCAATAATATGTTTAAGAAGAACTGTTTTCCCACCACCGCTTCTTCCAATCACAGCAGTTACTTCTCCTTCATTAATTAAAAGATTTACGCCATTTAAAACCTGCTGTTTTCCGAAGGATTTATAAAGTTTCCTTATTTCTATCATAATAGGAATGCTCCAAGCATATAATCCCAGATAAGTATAACAACTGATGAAAGCACAACAGCATTTGTGGTTGCCCTGCTTACACCTCTTGCACCATAACCAGCATTGTATCCCATAAATGTGCATATCCATGTTACAAGAAGTCCGAAACTCAGAGATTTATAAAGACCTATTCTTATATCCTCCATATCAACATAAAGCTCCATCTGGGAAAAATATGTTCCTTCACTAAGTCCCAAAGCATGAACAGATACAACATAACCTCCGTATATTCCAACTAAATCAAAAACTGCTGTAAGAAGTGGAAATGTAACAATGCCTGCAAGAATATTGGGAACAACAACATATTTAATTGGGTTGACAGCCATTACAGTCAATGCATCAATCTGTTCAGTAATTCTCATAATTCCAATCTCAGCAGTGACTGCAGACCCTGCTCTTCCTGTAACCATCAGTGCACATAACACAGGACCGAGTTCCCTAATGAGACTGAGTGCAACAACAGGACCCAGTAAGGCCTCAGCACCGAATTTATTCAGTGCATAATATCCCTGAAGTGCTAAAACCATTCCACTGAATGCACCTGTAAAAATCACAACAATCATAGATTTATTACCAAAAAACCTTACCTGTCTCAGGAAATTCAGAAATTTAAAGGGAGGAGTAAAAATATGATAAATTGACTCTATCAGGAAAATAAACATTTTCCCTAAGAACAATAAAAGTTCTATTGTATTTTTACCAAAAAATTTTATCATTGAAGTTTAAAATTATCTGTTTTATATGCATTTTGTCAACGGTTAATGCAGATTTCTGCTTTTTCTTAACTCAAAAATTTCCTTCTTAATTATTTTAACAGCTTCTTTAACTTCATCTTTTGTGGTGAATTTTCCTGTGCTAATTCTGATTGATGAAAGAGCCTCCTCGGGAGAAAGACCCATTGCAACAAGAACATGGCTTGGCTTACAGAGTCCTGCATGACAGGCTGAACCAGTTGATATTGCAACTTTTTCTGAAAGATTTCTGACAAGTTCATCTCCAACAATACCTTTTATTGATATATTAATCGTATTTGGGATACGTAAAGCCTTTTTACTGGTAAGCATAGTTCCTGGAATTTCAAGTAGACCTCCAAGTAAAAGCTCTGTTATACTGTTTAAATGATTTTTTATTCTCTCCAGTTCCTGATGTACAATCTCACTGGCTTTTCCAATACCTGCAATAAAAGGTGTGTTTTCTGTCCCCGGTCTTAATCCTTTTTCATGTGATGCACCGTATAATATAGGATGCAGGATTAAACCGTTTTTTATATACAGTGCACCGATTCCTTTTGGAGCATAAAATTTATGTCCTGCTATTGTAACCATGCTCACTGATAACTCTTTAACAGATATTGAAACTTTTCCAATGCTCTGGGCACAGTCTGTGTGAAAAGGAATATTATATTCATGCAGAATTTCTCCTATCTCCTTTATTGGCTGTATCACACCTGTTTCATTATTTGAATGCATGATTGTTACAAGAATTGTATCTTTTTTTATTGCTTTCTTTATATCGTCTGGACAAACTCTGCCTGAAGAATCAACTGGTAAAAATGTGACTTCATATCCCATTCTCTGAAGCTGCCTGCATGAATTAAGAACAGATGGATGTTCAATAGAAGATGTAATTATATGTCCTGAATTAAAACATAATGCTCTACCAAAAATTGCTATATTGTTTGATTCAGTTCCACCTGATGTAAAAATTATTTCTTCTGGATGAGCATCAATAATTTCAGCAACTTTTTTTCTTGCAAGTTCAACTTTTTCTTTTGCTTTTTTACCAAATGAATGGATACTTGATGGATTTCCAAATTCCTCAAAAGTTTTAATTATTTCTTTCTTTACTCTGGGTTCTAAGGGTGTTGTTGCATTATAATCAAGATATATCATGGAATAAATTTTAACATAGTGGTAAAATTTTAAAAATATTACTTCAGGGATTTTAAAGTTGACAGAATTGCGAAAATTTTTTAAAATTTTTTAGCTTATCCTGAAGGGTAAGTTTAAGCCATGAAGGCATGTATGCTTTCATGGCTTTTATTTTTGAAAAATGAGTAGATTATATCTTAATAAAATTCAACACTTTATTTTACTTTCAATTTTATTCCATATTTCACTTATAATGAGTTGGGCATGTTTTACAACAGGTGTTAAAAATAAGTATGAAATTGAAGTTTTTCTTTTAAATGATGTAAAAACATCGGTAAGAGAACCAAAGCCTGGTATAAGAGAATTGAAACCTGAAGGATTTTTTAAACATAGTTCTTTAACGAAAAAAGCTGTCAAGGAAATATCTTCACAATCAATAACACTGGAAACAGTAAAGGACAACTCCGAACTTCCCTCTGATCTTTCCTCATCCGAAGTTTTATCTTCTTGGAAAGGACAGTCAGAGCAAAAAGGAGATACCCTGAAGGCGGGAGAATCTGGAGGAAATTCTATAATAGATACAGAGTTTGGAAGTGTAAATGGACCCCGTTTTTTACACAGGGAAATTCCTGTTTATCCTCAGATTGCAAGAAGGCTCGGCAAGGAAGGTAAAGTAATTTTAAGGTTAACAATAAATGAAAATGGAGAAGTTGTTAATATAGAGGTAATTGAATTCGCTCCGTATGGATTTACCGAATCTGCTGTGGATGCTGTAAAAAAATCCAAATTTTCACCAGCAATGAAAGATGGCAGACCTGTAGCGTGCAGAGCTATACTTCCAATCAGATTTATTCTCAAAAATTGACAAAATCTAAAATATTATATTAGGTTATTTAATAATGGGCGGATAGCTCAGATGGGAGAGCGCAGCCCTTACAAGGCTGAGGTCACAGGTTCGATACCTGTTCCGCCCATGTTTCAATTGGGGTGGTAGTTCAGCACGGTTAGAACGCTTGCCTGTCACGCAAGAGGTCGCGGGTTCAAGTCCCGTCCACCCCGTAATAAAATCCCCAAAAACTATACTGAAAAGTGTATTACTTTCAATCCTTAAGCAGAGTTTACTATGTTATAATAGTTTGCTATGAGAATACTTGTAACAGGCGGTGCTGGATACATTGGAAGTCATTGTGTAAAAAGACTTGGTGAGCTTGGATATGAAGTGCTCACAATTGACAACCTCTCAAATGGAAATAAATGGGCAGTCCTTTACGGAGAACTTAAAGTTGTTGACCTTTCTGAAATAGCTAAAGTAAAAGAAATTCTGAAAAATTTTAATCCCCATGCAGTAATTCATTTTGCAGCGTCAATAGTTGTTCCTGAAAGTGTCCAGAATCCCATTAAATACTATAAGAACAATACTGAAAATACACTCAATTTGCTTAAAAATCTCATTGAATTAGATATTAAAAACTTTATATTTTCTTCAACTGCTGCAGTTTATGGAATCCCTGATACGGTGCCGGTTAAAGAAACAGCTCCGCTTAATCCAATAAATCCCTATGGAAGGTCAAAAGCAATGGTTGAGCAAATTCTTCAAGATATCTCAGATGCCTATGGATTAAGATATGTTTCATTAAGATATTTTAATGTCGCAGGTGCAGATCCTGAAGGAAAAATAGGGCAGGCATACAGAGAATCAACCCATTTAATAACAAGGGCATTAAAGGCAGCCAAAGGAGAGATTCCTTACATTGAAATTTATGGAACAGATTATCCAACACCTGATGGAACATGTATTAGGGATTATATTCATGTATCTGACCTTATTGATGCTCATTTAATTGCTTTAAATTATCTTTTAGATAATGGACAAAGTGATGTTTTCAACTGCGGATATGGTCATGGTTACTCTGTAAGAGAAGTGATTTCTGCTGTTAAAGAAGTTACAGGAGTTGATTTTAAAGTGATCGAGACTGACAGAAGACCCGGAGACCCATCCAAGCTTGTTGCAGATTCATCAAAGATTAAAGAGAAATTAAACTGGAAACCTCATTACGATAGCCTTGAATTTATCATAAAAACAGCCTGGCAGTGGGAAAAAACCATAAGTTAAAGTTTTATTGCAATTTTCTGCTTTTTATTGCTCCTTTTAAAAGG
>CAZDXM010000037.1:0-6499 GCA_964509535.1 uncultured Thermodesulfovibrio sp.
CTCATATATAACCATGCTTCAGTCCATCCTGCCCAGTCTTTTGTTAACGAAAGAAGATTTTGTATCTCAAAATTTAAAAATTCTTCAATATTTTTAGCTTTTTCAATTGTATATGTACTTTCAAGTTCTTTTATTGATTTCTTTGCATGTAGATTATAAACAAAAAAAGTTAATATGAAAAAGAAGGATATTGTTAAAAGATAAGCCAATAATATTTTCTTTTTTATTGACATGAATTGAATTTTTCTGTTTTTATTATTTTAATTTTGTTATTTAAGATTTTTCAAATTTGCTGACTAAAATATTAAAGTGCGATTTTCTTTTGTCTCAGTTTTTTATTTGGAACTCTCAAGGATTAATCCAGCTATTCCTCAGCCAGATGTAGGAGATTGTTATGATATTGTTGTGGATGATTCTCCTCATGTTCTTGAGAGGGCTCAAAAATTGAGTATCACTGCAGCAGGGCTTGAATTTGCATGGAATAGAGGCAATGGTTTTAAACTTTTCAGAAATCTCTCTGAAGTGCTGGAACATTTTAAAATTTTCAATCTTCTGTAAAAATATGAAATGCCGAAGGCGGGATTTGAACCCGCACGGCGTTGCCACCACCAGATCCTGAATCTGGCGCGTCTGCCATTTCCGCCACTTCGGCTTATAATATTTTAATCTTATTGTTTTATTATCTGCAAGATTCAAGAAATATCTGCTATACTAAAAAATTATAAAAATGTCAGTGGAACTTATTATCTTTGATTTGGATGGCACATTGGTGGATTCATGCCTGGATATAACTGTAGCACTGAATTATTGTCTTGAAAAGAAAGGAATTTCAGGCTTTTCACCAGAAGAGATAAAAAAAATGGTTGGAGAAGGAGTCAATCGTCTCATTGAGAAGGCTTTGCAGGCTAAAAAAGTTTCTTTTCCTGTGAATGAAATGATAGAATGTTTTATTAATTATTACAGACAGCATATAGCAGATCATTCAAAGCTCTATCCCTGGGTAGAGAAGACACTTCAAGAATTAAAGGATTTTAAAAAGGTTATAATTTCTAATAAACCAACTGATTTGACTATAAAAACCGCAGAATCATTCGGGCTTTTAAAATATTTTGATTTTATTGCTGGCAGCGATTTTTTCCCTGAAAGAAAACCTTCACCTCTTCCTATTGTTGAAACAATAAAAAAATTTAACACAACATCAGAAAAAACATTAATTATTGGAGACAGCGAGATTGACATAGAAGTTGCAAAAGCAGCTGGTGTTAAAAGTGTTGCAGTTAGTTATGGATACAGACCTTTGGAACTCTTGAAAAATGCTGACTTCATAATTGACAAATTGATTGATTTAATAAATATTGTCAGGGAAAAATTAAAATGAGTTTTTTTATTGTTTTTGCTGGAAAAGGTGGTACAGGTAAAAGTAGTCTTGCTGCTCTGACAGTTAAATATCTTATTGAAAAAAAACTTTCTCCCGTGCTTGTTACTGATGCAGATCCAAACTATTGTCTTCCAGAACTTCTTGGTATTCAGATTTACAAAACCTTGGCCTCTGTGAGGGATGATGTTGCTCGAAATAAACCTGAAGGAATGTCTCTTGATGAGTGGTTTCAAATTGAAGTAAACAGAGTTATTCAGGAATGTTCTGGTTTTGATCTTCTTGTTATGGGAAGACCCGAAGGAAGCGGATGTTACTGCGCAATAAACAATGTGTTAAAAAGAATTCTACTTAAGCTTGCTAAACAGTACAGATACATAGTGGTTGATAATGAAGCTGGAATGGAGCATTTCAGCAGAGGACTCATTGACCAAATTAATATCCTTTTTATAGTTAGCACTCCAGCTAAAAGTAGCATCAGGGCTGCCTATAGAATAAAGGAGCTTATAAAAGAACTTAATATAATTTCCAAAAAGGAAATTCTTGTTATAAATCAAGCTTTTAAAGAAGAAGAGGATGAGAGGTTGAAAGAGGATTTTGAAAGAGTTGTATATGCATATTTTGATAAAAATATATGGAATCTTAGCGAAAAAGGAGGCAACATCTTTTATCTTGATAGCACGTCTCCAATAGTAAAAAGCTTTTACACTGTTCTGGAGGAAGTAATTGAGTGAAAAGTTTCAAAAACTTGTTGAAATAATAGAAAAACTCAGGTCTGAAAAGGGCTGTCCATGGGATAGAGTTCAAACCCATGATACTCTTAAGCGATATCTCCTTGAGGAAACCTATGAATTAATTGAGGCAATTGAAAAGAAAGATTATAAAGCAATTAAAGAGGAACTCGGTGATTTACTTCTTCAGATAGTATTACACAGTCAGATAGCAAAGGAGGATGGAAAATTTAATATAGATGATGTAATAGAGAAGATTTGTAAAAAAATGATCAGCAGACATCCACATGTATTTGGAGAGGCTTATTTTGAAACTCCTGAAGAGGTTATTAATCAGTGGGATGAGAGAAAAAGGCAGGAAGGCAAACTCAGTTGCTCAATACTTGAAGGAATTCCGATAGCTTTGCCTTCTCTGCTCAGAGCATACAAGATTCAGTCAAGAGTTTCAAAGGTTGGTTTTGACTGGGACAGTGTTCAAGGGATTTTCTCTAAGATTGAAGAAGAAATTAAAGAATTAAAAAATGCTATAAAATCAGGTGATAAAGAAAAAATGGAAGAGGAAATAGGAGATTTACTTTTTAGTGTTGTCAATCTTGCCAGATTTCTCAAGATTGATCCTGAAGGAGCTTTGAGAAAAACAAACCGTAAATTTGAAGAAAGATTTAAAAAGCTTGAGAAGTTAGCTCAACAAAAGGGCAAATCATTGAAAGATATGTCACTGTCTGAAATGGATAGTCTCTGGGATGAAATAAAAAAGAGATTTGACATTTTTTAGACAATTTCTGTCATCATAAATTAATGGATATATTCAAAAAAATTGCTGAAGAAAGAATCAGGGAAGCTATTGAAGAAGGGCTTTTTGATAATCTCTCTAACAAGGGTAAACCTTTAAAACTT
Source organism: uncultured Thermodesulfovibrio sp. (assembly GCA_964509535.1). Lineage (GTDB taxonomy): Bacteria > Nitrospirota > Thermodesulfovibrionia > Thermodesulfovibrionales > Thermodesulfovibrionaceae > Thermodesulfovibrio. The sequence continues at coordinate 3,004 of CAZDXM010000037.1, forward strand.
GAGGATTACAGCTGGGTTCCTGATGAATTAAGACTTGCCTTCAAAATTCTTAAAAATGCGGGATTTATTCCTCCTGAGATGGAGCTGAGAAAAGAGATAATAGGATTAAAGGAACTTCTTAAAACAATTGATAATGATGAAGAAAGAATTAAGAAAATAAGAGAACTTAATTTTAAGTTGCTCAAACTTAATGCAACAAGAGAGAAACCCTTTTATCCTGAAGATTTTCCTGAGTATGAAGGGAAAATAATCACAAAATTCATTGATTAACGGAGAGGGAGGGATTCGAACCCCCGGTGGATTACCACAGCGGTTTTCGAGACCGCCCCGTTCGTCCACTCCGGCACCTCTCCAGTATAATAAATTATACCATTTAAAAAAGTTTGGATGGGAAATGTGAAACATGTAGTTGTTGCAATGAGTGGAGGAGTGGATTCTTCTGTAGCCGGGTATTTGTTGCTTAAAAAGGGAATGTCTGTGGATGGTGTATTTTTCATTCTTTTTGATGATCCGCCAGCAATGAATTTTGCAAAAGAGGTAGCGAAATTTCTTGGAATAAAACTTCATATAGAAGATTTAAGAAAGGATTTCAGGGAAAAAGTTATTGAACCATTTTTCAATGGTTACAGAAAAGGTATTACTCCAAATCCATGCATTCTTTGCAACAAATATATAAAATTTCCAGCACTCAAGTGCCTCGCTGATAAACTGAATGTAAAATGGTTTGCCACAGGGCATTATGCAAGAATTGTAAGACACGCGGGACAAGTCATTCTTTTGAAAGGAATTGATAAAAATAAAGACCAATCATATTTTTTATATGCTATAGAAAAAGGATTACTTCAGCAACTGGTTTTTCCACTGGGAGACTACATAAAGGATGAAGTTAAGAAAATAGCAGATGAGGTTGGTATTCAAGCAAAAACTTTAGAGGAAAGTGTAGAAGTATGTTTTCTCAGAGAAAAAAGATATTATGAGTTAATAAAAGGAGCCTCTCACGGACCAATAATTGAGAAATCAACAGGAAAAATTGTCGGTCAGCATCGCGGAATTCACCTTTTTACAATTGGGCAGAGAAAAAGAATTGGGATATCTCTCGGTTATCCTGCATATGTTGTGCACATTGATCCTACAATAAATGCTGTATATGTTGCCTCCAGGGAGGAAGCCTGCTGGAAAGAAATTTTTGTTGAAGATATTAACTGGCTATATGATCCTGAAGGAGAAAGTTTTGAGTGTGATATAAAACTCCGATATGCCATGAATCCTGAAAAGGCTGTTGTATCAATTATTAATAATAAAGCAAAGGCAGTTTTCTATAAGCCACAGTTTGCTCCTGCACCTGGGCAGAGTGCGGTTTTTTACAGGGATGATGTGGTTCTGGGAGGAGGTATAATTATGGAAAAAGAGCGATACTCTGAAGTCCCTCGGTCTCCTCAAAGCCAGCAATAATATTCATATTTTGAACAGCCTGTCCTGAAGCTCCTTTAACGAGATTGTCTATTGTTGAAATCAGAATTAATCTTGAAGTTCTCTGATTAACCTGAGCACCTATGAAACAGTAATTGGTGCCTTTTACATCCTTTATGTTCGGGAAATTTCCCTCCTGAAGGATTTTGATAAAAGGCTCATTTTCATAAAATCTTTTAAGAATTTCAATTGCTTCTTCAGTTTTTATCATCTTTTTAAGTTTTGTATAAATTGTTGAAAGTATACCTCTGTTTAAAGGAAGCAGATGTGTTATAAAATCAATTTTTAATGGGTTACCTGCAACCCTGCTAAGTTCCTGTTCTATTTCAGGAGTATGTCTGTGCTTTGCCACATTGTAAGCCCTAAAGTCCTCATTTACTTCACAGTAGCTGAGGTTTATTTCAGCTTTTCTTCCTGCTCCTGAGACCCCGGATTTTGAATCTGCAACAATTGTTTCAGGATCAATTATATCTTCTTTTATAAATGGATAAAGTGGAAGAATTATACTTGTTGGATAACAGCCAGGATTTGCAACAAGTCTTGCAGATTTGATCTGCTCTTTATAAAGTTCAGGCAGTCCATAGACTGCTTCTTTAATAATTTCAGGAAATAGATGCTGAGTTTTATACCATGCCTCATACTGGGATGCATCCTTAAGTCTAAAATCTGCTGAAAGGTCAATTATTTTTTTATTATTCTGAAGTAGCTTAAAAACTATTTCCTGAGATTTTCCATGTGGAAGAGCAAGAAAATATATATCAGCTTTGTTTTTAATTTTTTCTATATCAAGTGATTCAAATTTTAAATCTTTATAAATAAAAAAAGCAGGGAAAAGTTCATTCACCTTCTTCCCTGCTGATCTCTCTGATGTAACCCCAACTACCTCAATATATTTATGCCCTGCAAGAATTCTTAAAAGTTCTCCTCCGGTATAACCACTCCCACCACATATAAAAACTTTAAGCATTTTATCTTTTTGAAAACTGAAACCTTTTTCTTGCCTTTGGTTGTCCGTATTTTTTCCTTTCCACTTCCCTTGGATCTCTTGTAAGCAATCCTTCTTTTTTTAATTTTATTTTTAAATCTGGATTAAGGTTAACAAGTGCTCTTGCAATTCCATGTCTTATAGCCTGTGCCTGACCGCTTAGCCCTCCACCATTTACATTTACAATCACATCATATTTATTTATTATTCCACTTACTTGAAATGGTTGATACAGAAGCATTCTTAATGTTTCTCCAGGAAAGTATTTTTCAACAGGTGTTTCATTTACAGTAATTTTTCCTGAACCTGGCACTAAAATAACTCTTGCCACTGATCTTTTTCTTCTTCCTGTAGCAAGATATTCAATTTTAGACATTTCTATCACCTCAAATTAGATTTTCAATGGGTACGGGTTTTTGAGCACTATGTGGATGCTCCGAACCTCTGTAAACTTTGAGTTTTTTTATCATTTTTCTGCCGAGCCTTGTTTTTGGAAGCATTCCCCAGACAGCGTCAATGATAACCTTTTCAGGTTCTTTTTCAAGTCTTTCTTTAAGTGTCTGGGCTTTAAGATTTCCTATGTAACCAGTATGCTTGAAATAAATTTTATCAGTTAGTTTTTTACCTGTTACTCTGATTTTCTCTGCATTAATAACAACTACAAAATCTCCACTGTCTATATTTGGAGTGTAGGTAGGCTTATGCTTGCCCATCAGGATTTTTGAAATTCTTGAAACAAATCTTCCCAGTGTTTGACCGCTGGCATCAAAAATATACCATTTTTTATCCATATTTTCTTTTTTAACAAATTCTGTCTTCATTTTTTACCTCAACTATTAGTATTACATAAAAAAATATATTATCTCAAAAAATAATTATTTGTCAAATTTCCTAAAATTCCCTAAAATTGCCGATAGAGATTTTAAAGAGTGATTTTTTGACTCTAAGAGTCCTCTAAAGGGAGATTTTTATACAAAATTTTTCATTTAACTATTTTTTACATCCCCTTTTTATCCCCTTTCCTCCTTATATGACTGTTTT